>LR733345.1:1414862-1717379 GCA_902506225.1 Enhydrobacter sp. 8BJ
ACAGTTTGTGCGTGTGACTTCGGCAGGTATGAAAGAATCTCACGTACATGACGTACAAATCACCAAAGAAGCCCCTAATTACCGTGTAAACTAAGTGATACGTTGATTGCACTAAAACTGGGTTAACTACCCAGTTTTTTTTATAGCCCAATTTATCGCCCAATTTATCGCCCAAAGTTTTTATAGCCTAGATTGACCCCTTGCCAAGTGACCCATAAAAACAAACAGATGTCGCAACATGCGTGAAATTTTGCTATGCTAAAATTTTATATTGTGATAACAACAACGGGCGACAAAGGAGAGTTAAATGAGTTATTTTGGTACTGATGGTATTCGTGGTAAGTTTGGGGAATTTCCGATACATCCGCAGTTTTTAATCAAATTAGGCTATGCCACGGGTAAAGTGCTGCTAGCCAACCAAGCAGCCCTGAATGAAAATCATCGTCCCAATGTCGTCATTGGTAAAGATACACGGCTTTCTGGCTATGTTATTGAAGCCTGTCTGCAAGCAGGATTTAACGCCGCAGGGGTAGATGTGCATATGCTAGGCACTATTCCAACCCCTGCCATCGCGCATTTGACCCGAAGTTTTCACGCTGATGCGGGCGTGGTGATATCCGCATCCCACAATCCATTTTATGACAACGGTATCAAATTTTTCTCCAATGAAGGCAAAAAACTGTCAGATGAAATTCAGCAAGCCATCAATGAAAAAATTGATGAAATCAAAGATATCAATGTTGTTATTGATACCCCAGAAGCGCTAGGCAAAAGTTATCGTGTGGAGGATGCCAAGGGTCGCTATATCGAGTTTTGTAAGGGCACTTTCCCCTATAATCTCAATTTAAATGCGCTAAAAATCGTCGTTGACTGTGCCAATGGGGCAGGATACAGCGTCGCACCCCGTGTATTACGTGAGTTAGGTGCGACCGTAATTGCCATTGGTGATAAACCCGATGGCATTAATATCAATGACAATGTCGGCTCTACCCATCCGGCAAACTTGCAACAAGCGGTGCTTGACCATGATGCCCAAGTGGGTATTGCTTTAGATGGCGATGGCGACCGTATCATCATGGTCAATGAAAAAGGCGAGTTAGTTGATGGTGACGGCATTTTATATATTTTAGCCACCCAAGCAGAGCAACAAGTCGATGGCGTGGTAGGCACATTGATGACCAACATGGGTCTGCAATTGGCGTTTGACAAAGCCGGTATTGCCTTTGAGCGCGCCAAAGTTGGCGACCGCTATGTCATGCAAGGACTTGAGAAAAATGGCTGGGTACTGGGCGGTGAGTCATCGGGTCATATTTTAACGCTAGATAAAGCCAGTACGGGCGATGCGATTGTGGCAGGTTTGCAAGTGCTTGCGGTGATGGCACAGAGCAAACAATCATTATCAGAGCTGATGAAGGGTTATACGCAGCTACCACAAAAATTGGTCAATGTCAGATTGGCGCAAAAACAAGATCCCTATACCTTTCCAGAATTGGCAAATGCGTTTAAAGCTGCCGAAGAAAAATTGACAGGACGGGGTCGTTTACTGATTCGTCAATCAGGTACAGAGCCATTGATTCGGGTGATGGTCGAAAGCGATGATGAGATTGAGTGCGATATGTTAGCCAATGAACTTGCTGAAAAAGTACGCCAAGTGATGGCGTAAAGTTGACATTTCATAAGGATAAAACATGAGTATTGATTTTACCAGTCGACGATTATCGTATGAGCAAGGCGAGCTTATCGAATCACACTTGCCGGAGCAGCCGTTTGGCTTACTACAAACTTGGGTGCAGCAAGCGGTTGATAGCAAGCAGGGGGAAGCGTATGCGTTTTCACTGGCGACTTGTGGCCGTGATAGGCAGCCAAGTGTGCGCACCTTATTGATGCGTGAAATTATCCAATTGGATAACACGGGCATTGGCCTCGTGTTTTATACCAATTACGACAGTGCCAAAGGCTGTGATTTGGCGACCAACCCCAATGCTGAAGCATTATTTTTTTGGCCAAGTCTAGAAAGACAAATCCGTCTTACCGGCGCTGTGCAAAAGGTTAGTCGTGAACAATCCGCTCAGTATTTTCATAGCCGTCCCCGTGACAGCCAATTAGCCGCTTGGGTCAGCGAGCCACAAAGCAGCGTGGTTGCCAGCCGCGAGGTAATGGAAGACAAGTTTGCCCAATTAACTGCGCAGTATGGAGACAACCCAATCCCTTTACCAGAATTTTGGGGTGGCTATCTGCTGACGGTAGAAAAAATCGAATTTTGGCAGGGTAGAGCCAATCGTATGCACGACCGCATTGTCTATTCGCTAGATGGCGACCAATGGGTGATGGAACGACTACTACCTTAAACTGCAAGCCATAAAAAAACACGGTATTTTAAACCGTGTTTTTTATTTAATAAAAATTAGTTTTGCAGTGAACGCAGTAAACGCACAAATTCAATATACATCCAAACCAGTGTTGATAAAATACCGACACTTAGTACCCATTCATAGCTTTCATCCACCCCTGCAGCATAAGCTCGCTCAACGCTATCAAAATCTAATAACAAGCTCAGTGATGCAATTACAATCACCAGCAAGCTAAAACCAATACCCACCACGCCACCGCTAAACAAATACGGCAGTGAGCTACCAAATAGGCTAAACCCGATTTGTACCAGATACACCAGCATGATAGCAATCACAGCCGACATCATCACAGAGCGAAATTTTTGGGTGACTTTAATCACGCCACTGCGATAAAGCGCTAGCATCACTGCAGCGGTTACAAAAGTTGCGACCAACGCTGTCGGCGCAACTGTGGGAAACTTAATACTAGCAAAAAGAGAAATCGCGCCAATCACGATGCCCTCTAAAATAGCATAGGGAATTGCCAATGTTTTAGCTATGTGGGGTTTTGAGATAATTACCATACTCAATACAAAAGCTACCAAGATACTGGCTAAAGCCGCTACACTAACAAAACCTGAAGTGACGCCACTAGCTAGGCAATAGCCAAAGAATCCAACACCCGATAAGGTCGTCAAACCTAACAGAAAAGAGGTTTTTCGGATGACCCCTTTGACCGTCATCGGTGTCGTACTAACCGCAAGTTCAGCGCGAGATATAATCGGATTTGCCATACAAATTTGCTCCCAAGCGTTAAAAAATTCCAAAAGTTAGCTAAATATCAATTACGTTAAATTAGCAGATAGCAACGAGTTTGTATACATTAACTGCACAACGAAGGTTAGCAATTTTGTAATATAAAATACTGATTGGGCATAACGTGCGCCAGTAAGCTGTGATAAAATAGTTCAATCTTTATCAGTTAATTTTCTGCTATGACGTCCACACTTATTCCCAATCCTGCCTTTGGGCGTATCGGCATTATGGGTCGTGCCAACAAGCCAAGTGTCATTCAAAGTATTTACCAAATTTGTGACTTTTTTCATGAGCAAGGGTTGCCTTTATTAATTGACCATCAGACGGCACGGTTGCCGGCATTGGATTTTGCACGTCTGGGCGACATTGCTACGATTGAGCGCAGTTTGCTGGGCGGTGCTTGTGATTTGGTCATTGTGGTCGGTGGTGATGGCTCGCTGCTACATGCGGCGCAAGTACTGGTCAAACACAAAGTGCCAGTGGTGGGGGTAAACCGCGGACGTTTAGGGTTTTTAACGGACATTTATCCTGATGATTTAAACGTGAAATTGACCAGTATTTTACAAGGTCATTATCAGCTTGAAGATCGATTCTTGCTAAAGATGGAAATCCGTCAAGGTGCACATGTGATTTATGAAGATATGGCACTAAATGACATAGTGCTGCATGCAGGCAAGTCAGTGCATATGCTAGATTTTCATTTAAAAATTGATGGGCTTAATGTCTATCGTCAGCACAGTGATGGTCTAATTGCCTCCACACCCACGGGTTCGACCGCTTATGCGCTATCAGGTGGCGGCCCGATTATTCATCCTAGTATGGATGCTATTTGTCTGGTGCCCATGCATCCACATACCTTATCAAGCCGCCCGATTGTGGTTAGCGGCAACAGCGAAATCAAAATCCGCATCCATAAAGATAACCGCACCCAGCCGATGGTGAGTGCAGATGGGAAACCGTCGGTGCCGCTCAACCAAAACCAGCGCTTAGTGATTCACAAGCATCCTAACAAACTCACGTTATTACACCCACCTGGGGTGGATTTTTTTGAAGCTTGCCGTACCAAACTTGGTTGGAATAGCTACGCTGAAGAATTTAGTATGGATAATTAAATAAAAAAGCCACCTGAATCATTTAGGTGGCTTTTTTATGAAGAAATACCTTAATTAATCAGCCCACTTGCCGAGCGTTTTGATATAAATCCATCTGGGATTTGATTGTGGTCGGCTTGCCAGCGCTGGAATGCCAATTTGGTATTGGTGCCTACGACGCCATCTGACCCTTTGGTATCATAACCCATTGCCGTCAAACGCTGTTGCAGTTGGCGGACTTCATAAGTAGCAAGTGGCTGCTCATAGCGTGGCCAAGATTGCTGTAAGCCTGGCTGCCCGATAATGGCTTTGGCAAGTAAGCTCACCCCCATGGCATAATTGGAGGAATTATTGTAGACCTTAATGGCATCAAAATTTTTGGTTAATAAAATCGCAGGACCCTCTTTACCTGCAGGGAGCCACAATTCTGCCATCGCATCCATGGGCGCATTTGGGGTGATAAATTGAACGCCCAAATTTTGCCAGTCTGCCATGGTTTTTTTGCTACTGACCTGGCGATAATCAAAACCATTTGGTAATCGTACTTCATAGTACGAGCCCATACCACGCTGCCAGCCGGCATTTTTGAGATAGCTTGCGGTAGAGGCTAACGCATCAGCGGTATGCCAAGGGTTACGATGACCATCACCATTGCCATCTACTGCTTCGTCTAACCAAGTTTTGGGAATAAATTGGGTATGTCCCATGCCACCTGCCCAAGAGCCGCGCAGTTGCGACCAATCAATATCACCACGCTCAAGCAGCGACAACAGCGCTAGAAGCTGATCCTCTGCAAAACTGCGGCGACGACCATCATATGCCAGAGTCGCCAAACTATTGACCAGTGATGAGTTGCCTGTGCCTTGACCGTAAGAAGATTCCATGCCCCAAATGGCAGTCACAATAGAGGCCGGCACACCATACTGGTTTTCAATGCGATCAAGTAGGGCGCTTTGGCTGGCAAAATTGCGCTGACCCCCACTGACACGACCACTCGATGCGGCACCATCGATATATTCCCAAGGCATTTTGGCAAATTCAGGCTGTCCTTTATCCAGTGATACCACTTGCTCGCTGTAGTTGGCACTTGACAGCAAGCGTTCAACATCAGCACGGGGGTAACCTTTTTGCACGGCGCGTTCAATAAAATCCGATTTCCACTGATAAAAGCTGCTGTATTGATTGGTTGGAACAGTCACAGGTGGCACGGGCGTGACTTTAGGAGGTAATGTAATCACCACAGGGGCAGTCGACAACGTACCTGGTAATTTTTGGGGTTGGGTTTGAACAGGTGCTGATGAACAAGCTGCCAACAATGCCGCCAAGCTGACAGGCAATGCCAGTTTTTGACTAGCAAAACGATGCGACAAACAGAGCGATAGAGCCACGATAGACGACGAATATTTAACATACATAGAGCAATAACCTCAATTAATACAAGCCAAATGCGTACAAACATAACAACTGTGGTAAAAAAATTGAATATAGCACAAAAATAGGAAATTTTAATTGTTAAGGAATAATTGATATAAAAATACTACAAAAATTGCGGTAAAAATATTTACCAGATTTTGGCAGTTTTGCCAGCATTTTTTGCAAAATAGGATTGATAGTTGGTCAAAAAAGTTTATGATAATCGGTTTATACTATAATTTTGAGGAGTAACTATGCTAAAAGTCAATCAATATTTTGATGGGAATGTGGCATCAATCGGTTTTCAAACAGCCACCCTACCTGCGACCGTGGGCGTGATGAAAGTAGGCGAATACGAATTTGGCACCAGTCAGTTTGAAACCATGACCGTCATTAGCGGGGCTATCTTGGCATTGTTGCCAAACCAAACTGACTGGCAAACTTTTAAAGCCCATGAAACCTTTACCGTCGATGCCAACCAAAAATTCAAGGTAAAAATTGACGAAGAAACGGCTTATCTTTGTACTTACCAAGATAAATAATCATGATAAATAATCAAGATAAATAAGTAATAAAAAAGCGATATCAAATCCATGATATCGCTTTTTTTAGCCGAAAAATTTATTGAATACCGCCGAATTTCCCCGCATTAAAATCTAAGATAGCTTGACGGATCTCGGCTTGGCTATTCATCACAAAAGGTCCATAACCCACCACCGGCTCATTAATCGGCTCACCACTCATCAGCAAGATTTTCGCTCCCACTTTGCCTGCCGTTAAGCGTACAAAATCCTCGCCCTTATCGCCACTTTCAATCTCAAAAGTGATTAATTGATTGGCGTGTGCTTGCTGGTCGTGATCAGCGTTGATGATAACATCGCCTTGCATCGACAATAACAACAAATTGTGGGTGCGAGAAATCGCGACTTCTACTGAGCGATTGGGTTCAATACTGATATCCCACAAGTTAATGGGGGTAAAAGTCGTGCCAATGCCGCGTGCCTTATTGTCACCCTGCTCAGGAGCTTTGGCATTGATAGTAGGGGTAAACTCCCCAGCAATTACCTTAACTTGTCCTGCATGCAGTCCTTCATCATCGTGCAGACTGACCACCGCCATGTCATCATTGGCAAGATGTTGGTATTTGGCAGGCGTGGCTTTATCTTTGGCAGGTAGATTGACCCAAAGCTGTACCATACTAAAATCACCGCCTGCTTGGCTAAATTCAGGGGAGTGAAATTCCTCATGAATCACGCCACTGCCCGCCGTCATCCATTGCACATCACCTGTCTTAATAGTACCGCCGCCGCCACTAGAATCACGGTGGGACACTTCACCTGCATAGGCGATAGTTACCGTTTCAAACCCTTTATGCGGATGTTGTCCGACACCGCGCGGCGCTTGAGCATTGGGTTCAAAATACTGTGTTGCTGCATAGTCGAGCATTAAAAAAGGATCGGTGCGTTTATCACCCACCATATGATTGAACATCGGATTGACATGAAAACCATCACCCACCCAATGGGGGCGTGGGGCTGCATGAATTTTATCGACTTGTCGATAGGTTTTATTGCTATTTTGCTTGCTATTTTGCATGGCCATGATTTTTCTCCTTATTGATAGCTATAATATAGGAGTAAAAAGGCTATTTTCAAGTATAAATTACATTATATTAGTTATTGTAAACATTAACTAATATAAAACATAAAAAAAGGCAAAGTTAATTGATAACCTTGCCTTCATAAATTATTTAATGATTTTAATCATCAAGTTCTGACCAGCGCGCCATTTTTTCCAGTAGCAAATCATCAATCTCGTTGAGGCGTTCACTGGCTTGGGTAGCGGCTGCTATATCACTCACAAACCAGCTGCCATCGGCTAATTTGTCTTGAAGTTCAGCTTGCTCTTGCTCGAGTAGCGCGATTTCATTAGGGAGACTGTCCAATTCACGCTGTTCTTTGTAGCTCAGTTTTTTCTTCACGGTATCAGTTTTTGGTGCATCAGTGTTAATCACTGCTTTGGGCTTTTCTGTTGTCTTTTCTGATTTATCTGCTTTGTTTTTAATCGCTTGTTCACGGGATTTTTGCGTCAAATAGTCTTGATAGCCGCCCACATATTCTTTGACAATGCCATTGCCATCGCTATCTTCATCAAAAACCCAAGTTGATGTTACGACATTGTCCATAAAGGTACGGTCATGGCTTATTAGTAAGATGGTGCCATTAAAGCTATCGACGGCTTCTTCTAACAGCTCTAGGGTTGCCATATCCAAGTCGTTGGTCGGCTCATCAAGTACCAAGATATTTGCAGGTTTCAGTAGTTGTTTGGCTAGCAACACGCGGTTACGCTCACCGCCTGACAAGGCTTTGACCGGCGTTCTGGCACGTTCTGGGGCAAATAAGAAATCTTGCAAATAGCCGATGATATGTTTCTTTTTACCCGCCACTTCGACAAAATCAGAACCTTCCGCAACGTTTTGTACCACAGTTGCTTCTAGATCAAGTTGGTCACGCAATTGGTCAAGAAAGGCGATTTGTAGATTGGTGCCTAATTTTACTGAGCCAGATTTGGTGATATCAGGCTGCGGAATATCCAAAATCGCATGAATGAGCGTGGATTTACCGACACCGTTTTTACCGATAATACCAATACGGTCGCCACGCATGATGCTGGTGGTGAAATCTTTTACCAAAGTTTTATCACCATAACCTAGATTGAGATGTTTGACATTGGCAACCAATTTGCCGCTATTGTCGCCATCGTTCATGCTGATATTAACTTGTCCGATTTGCTCGCGGCGGGATTTACGTTCTTCACGCAGCGCCTTTAACGCGCGCACGCGACCTTCATTGCGGGTACGGCGCGCTTTGATACCTTGACGAATCCACACTTCCTCTTCAGCCAGTTTTTTATCAAAATTGGCATTGGCTTTTTCTTCGGCACTCAGTTGTTGTTCTTTAAGTTCTTGGTAGCGGGCATAGCCTTTATTGACATTGCCTGCTTGCTTGGTGACGTCATAACTGCGTAGAATACCGCGGTCAAGCTCGACAATGCGGGTGGCGATTTTGTCAATAAACGAGCGGTCATGCGAGATAAACAGCAGGGTCAATCCTTGCGCGTTTTGCAAAAATTGCTCGAGCCATTCGATGCTTTCGACATCCAAATGGTTGGTCGGCTCGTCAAGTAATAGCACATCAGGTTTGGTAATCAGCGCGCGCGCAAGCAGTACACGGCGTTTGCGACCGCCCGATAATTCACTAATATCGGCGTCGCCGTCCAAGTTCATCATGGACAGCATGGTCTGTACTTCGCGGGTCAAGTCCCAACCATGGGCATCATCAATTTTATGCTGCAAATCTGACATCAATTCACAGGCTTTCATGTCACCGCTGGCACATTTATCACTGGCTTGCTCGTAGGCTGTCAGCCATGTTGCCACGTCACCGGCACCTGCCATAATGATGTCACTGACTTTGCCTGACGTTTCTGGAATGTCTTGCTCAAGCATAGCAATTTTCAGATTGCCACTGATTTGGAATTCGCCACTGTCCGGTTTGACTTGACCGCTAATGACTTTAAATAAGGTTGATTTGCCTTCACCATTGCGCCCAATCAAACACACGCGTTCGCCTTGTTCGATATTAAAATCAATACCATCCAAAATCGGTGCAATACCAAATGCCAAATGAATATCTCGTAAATGAATCAGTGCCATAACTTTCTCAAAGTTTAGTAAAAATGTTTGTATAATAGGAAAATGCGGCTATTGTAGCAGACTTTATGGCAAAAAATTGTGGGGAAACTTAGGAGGCATTCTAAATGAGCGAAAAAGATCACCAAAAACAATCAAGCGATGAAAATGGGTGGGTTACCATGGTGGAAAAATTAACCCAAGCATTGATTGATTTACAAACGCAAGTGCTGTTTATGGAAGATACAGTGGATAAACTTGATAATATCGTTACCGAGCAAAGCCAGTTGATTGCTGACCAACAACGGCAATTACAGCTACTTTATCAAAAATTGGAAAATCAAACGCAAGGTTCACAAATCCAGCCGTTTGATTTGTTAAGCGATAAACCGCCGCATTATTAACCTAGTCTACTGCTCGATGCATATTGAGAATAAAGGATATCGGCGAACTCGGATTCAGTGACTTCCTCGATAACTAAATCTCGCATAGCATCAGCCAACAAAATATGGTCAATCGTGATTTCAAAATCATTTAATGACAAATATTCTAAAGCAACCGCAAGACCTGTTCGTTTATTGGCGTCAGATAATGCATGAGCTACAGCGATACTTGTTGCATACTTCGCTGCAATCTCAAAAATATCATTAAGTTCACCATATACAATGGCATTATCAATTCTCGCTAAAGCACCTTGTAATTTGCCAATGTCTGCTTGCCCCTTCATACCTTTTTCTGTTGAAAGGATATAGGCATTTATTTCAATAACCCGCTCAAATGGGAAAAATATTAACTCCATTACATATCTGCTAGGCGTTTAAAGGTTTTGTTATGAGTGCGTAGAACTAGTTTGGTTTCCGATTTGATAATTTGCATACCATAAATACCTGACAAATCAAGTTTTTTAGTGGGCTTAATGGCAGGACGTTCTACGATTTTGACGCCATATTTTTCCAATTTTTCGCTCATGTTTAGACCCTAATTTCATCAACAAAAAAACCGCTACAAATTCATTATAGCGGTTAATTAAATTTATTCAAATGCTAAAGGCTTAATCATTCAACTCGCGAGTGGGTAATACATCTTTAATGGCGTCACGTAAATCATGCATCGCTTTGACCGTGGTATCCCAATCGATACAGCCATCGGTAATAGACTTGCCATATTCAAGCTGGCTCAAATCCGCGGTCAAATCTTGACGCCCGCCTTTAAGATGACTTTCAACCATCATCCCAATAATCGAGCGATTACCGTGTTTGATTTGCTCAGCGATATTTTCAATGACCATCGGTTGCAGGTAAGGGTCTTTATTTGAATTGGCATGGCTTGAGTCAATCATGATTTTGCCTGAGACTTTACCTTTGGCAAGTTCATTTTCTGCTTGGGCAACGGCAGTGGCATCATAGTTGGGTTTGCCATTACCGCCGCGAAGCACCACATGACCGTATGGATTACCTTTTGATTGAATGATAGACACCAGACCATCGGCAGATAAACCTAAAAAGCTATGACCAGATTTGACCGCTTGCATGGCATTGACTGCCACTGTCATACCGCCATCTGTACCGTTCTTAAAGCCGACTGGACAAGACAGACCTGAAGACATCTCGCGGTGAGTCTGACTCTCAGTGGTACGTGCGCCGATGGCTGACCAGCTGATTAAATCTTGGATATACTGCGGTGTATTGGGGTCAAGCGCTTCGGTTGCACAAGGTAAGCCTTTTTCATTTAAATCAAGCAGCAGTTTGCGCGCAACACGCAAGCCTTTATTGATATCAAAGCTATCATTCATGTCTGGGTCATTGATTAAGCCTTTCCAGCCCACCGTAGTACGAGGTTTTTCAAAGTACACACGCATCACCACATAAATACTGTCTTCAATTTCTTTGGATAAAGCCAACAGTTTATCGGCGTATTCATGGGCAGCGTTGACGTCATGAATCGAGCAGGGACCAATCACCATCAATAAACGTTTGTCTTTACCGTCTAAAATATTACGCACGGTTTCACGACCTTTGGTCACCGTCTCGATAGCTTTGGGGCTTAATGGTAGTTCGTTTTTCAATTCCGCAGGCGTCACTAGCGGTAAAATTGCTTCAATATTCACGTTATCTACATCAGCGATATCAGTTTTGGCAAAAGTTGTCATAATTCTCACAGGCTGTTGGCAAAAATTTAAAAAATCACTATAAACCAAAAAATTTATAATGTCATTACTTGAGTCAGTAGGAAAGCCTACTTTTAGTTTGGCAGTTGATAAAATTTTTTGTCAATGTTTAAAGTCTGTTTGGATATCTGAATATCCTATAGCACCAGTATAACAATTATTGTATCAGTATACTAGTACAAAATAACAAATAACTGTCATTTAAATTTTTTGATGGTTTTACTTTTCATCTGTTTACCCCTAAAATATTTTTTTAAAATGATAACCAAACAAGGCTGTTTAATCTCATGTACGCTAACGCCCCTGCAAAAATCACTTCAGACCTTGCTGCAAACGCCACACTCGCAACCGATATTGCTAACCCAAGCACAGCCAGCTTTTATAACGTCAGCGAAGCGAGCTTTTCTAACCTAAGTGAACAGAACTTGCCGCAAAACGTGGCTAAAACTAAGTTTCAGCCGATTGTCATTGGTATCGTAGCAGGCGAAGTCTCAGGCGATGCGCTGGGTGCAGACTTTATGCGCCAGATGAATAATTTGCGTGATGACATTGTATGGGTGGGCGTGGGTGGCGCACAAATGCAGGCGCAAGGGCTTAACTCAGTGATTGACATGTCTCGTTTGTCGGTGATGGGCTTGGTGGAAGTGGTCAAGCATTTGCCAGATTTGTTTAAAGCACGCGATGAGATTTTGGCGGCGTTTAAACAAAACGCCATCGATATTTTTGTCGGCATTGATGCGCCTGATTTTAATTTGCGATTGGGTGAACGGTTAAAATCAGCGGGTATTTATTGTGTGCAATATGTCAGCCCATCGATATGGGCATGGCGGGAAGGGCGAATTGAGAAAATCAAACGCGCGACCAATTTGGTGCTGTGTTTGTTTCCGTTTGAGTTGTCTGTGTACCAAAAACATGATCATCCCGCCGTGTGTGTCGGGCATTCACTCCTCAAAACCATTGATGACAATTTGCTTACAACGCCTATGGATGAGCTGCGCCGTGAGTTGATTTGGGATAATCCCACCTACCATCAGTTTTTTGTCAAAATGGGCGAGATGGAAATGAGTCATCTCATTGCAGTGATGCCAGGCTCAAGACGCAGTGAAATCGATGCGATTTTTCCAAAAATGCTCAAAGCGATTCATCAACTGTTGATTATGGATGATAAGCTATGCTTTATCGTGCCAACGGTCAACCAACATCTACTGACTATCGTAGAGCAATATGTAGAAGCCCAATCAGCGCAGGTGTGCCATCATGTAACTGTCAGCTGTGATGAAACACAAGCGGATTTTAGCCAACAGGTGATGGCGGCGTCAGATTTGGTTCTGCTCGCATCGGGCACCGCCACGCTTGAAGCTATGCTACTGGGTAAACCGATGGTTGTGGTGTATTCACTCAATAAAATGACCTTTTGGCTAGCAAAACGCCTAGTCAAAGTGCCGTATGTGGCATTGCCTAATATTTTGGCAGGTCGAGAAATCGTACCAGAATTGCTACAAGAAGACGCCAACCCAGACAATATTTGCCGTGTGGTACAGCAATCATTAAAAGTTAAAAATTATAACGAGCAGCTGCGAGATTTGCGGCAAACGTCAGAATGGCTGCGTGAGCAAAGCAACATCAATCCCGCCAATGCGGTGATTGACAATTGGCTGACGTGGAAAAAACAGTAAAAATCTCAGGCAAAATCCAGGCAAAATTTGACGCTTTATCAAGTTGGGCGTGGTAATATTGATGGCAAATTTACGTCCAATCTTCTAAGGTGAATGTTGCCATCAAATCATGGGCTTTGGTTCTGGCATCAAGCACCGTCATAAAGGTATAAGCGCCAATGAATTTACGGCTAATAAACATCAGCTCTTTAGGCGGCACGCTAAAGGATTTTGAGGTCGCTGATTGGCTGGCAAGCTTAATGACACGGTTATGTAAATCACTTTCCGCCCAAATATAATTGCCATGTACATCCAGTACATTCGGTGGAATTGTCGGATTACGACTTGGCAAACTAAAGGGTTCACTGGCAAGCAAACATAGCTCTACCATATCATTTTTCACCGAATCGCTAAGATTAGCAAAGAATTCAAAATACTCGCCTGCTTGATCAATCGCTTGGCGCATTTTGCTACGGTCGTGAAAAACCCCTGACAACAACAAATTACGGGCGATGAATAGCAGATTGTCATCAAACTGACGAATCGCGCCAAAGTCCAATAACACCAATTGGTCAAGCTGTGTATCAGGCTGCTGTGTATTAGGCTTTTGTGCAAGGCGAATCAGATAGTTGCCAAAATTGGGGTCGGTCTGCATATCCCCCCATTCAAAAATCTCACGCAGCATAATTTCAATCGAAGCCTGTCCAATCGCATTTCGTCTTTCTTGGGGCAGCGCAAATACTTGCTCATCCAAAATCGACACACCATCTTCATAGGTCATACATAGTAGCCTATCGGTGCTATAAGCTTTGAGGATGCGCGGCACCACATAACGACTATCGCCAACAAAACGTTGAAAAAATAATTCAGTGGTATCTGCTTCTAAGAGGTAGTTGACTTCATGATGCAGCAGGTCACGAATTTCTTCAAACCACGCATCGAGTTGGCGGGTTTGCGGGACCACATTCGTCACTTTAAGCAGTTGGCGGAACAAATCCAAATCACTGTCCACAGCATCAGCGATATTGGGATATTGCACCTTAAATACCACTTGTTCGCCAGTGGCTTTATGAACTGCTCTATGTACTTGCGAAAGTGAGGCGGTGCCAATGGGGGTATGGTCGATGTCAAACTCATGGATGGTATCGCCCAATTCGGTTTGTAGCGCTGATTCGATAATTGACCATGAAAAAGCAGTCGTCTGGCTGTTCAAGGTTTGTAAGGCTTCTGTGATTTCGGGGGGCAAAAAATGCTCCCCGTACAGGGCTAACATTTGACCGATTTTGACCACCGAGCCTTTGAGTTTACCCAGCTCATCCACCAAATATTGGGCTTGCTCACGCATAAAAGCTTGTTTTTGTATGGCTTTTTCTTCTTTTGACTTAAATAATCCAAAGGCACTATTGGTCGCCCATCGTCTGCCGATATTGAGCGATGCTTTGGCAATCGATAACCGTCGGTCAAGCGCCGAGGTTTTGAGCTGTTCAAGCGGTTGGTTATCGTAATTTTGCGGATTTGCCATACAGGGTGCCTAATGTTTTTGAAAGAAAAAGCCAAATAAAAAGCAAATCATTTTAACACATGATTTGCTTTGATTGTTGTTACCGATTTTTAATAAAGCGGATTAACACTTAGCGTAACCACTTGGCGTAAGACAGTAGCTAGATGTCTAAATGCCATGTTATTGGTTGTTGGTTATTTGGCGCTAGATTGAATAGCGCGCCAACCGATATCACGGCGATATTGCATACCATCAAAGCTAATAGCGCCACAAACTGTTAAGGCTTTGGTTTGGGCATCCAAAATATCGTCACCAAGTGCCGTCACGCAAAGTACGCGTCCGCCATTGGTGATAATTTCACCATTGTCAAAGGCTTTGGTACCTGCGTGGAAAACTTTGACATCCATATCCGTTTGTTCATACTGTGACTCAAGCGTTGGTAACCCATGGATGACATCGCCGTTGCTCGCGCTTTCTGGATAGCCTTTGCTAGCCAGTACCACACCCAAGGCAGGACGCTCATCCCACTCGGTTTGTTTGGGAAGATTGCCTGCAAGTCCTGCTTCAATCAAATCTACCATTGAGCCCTTTAGGCGCATCATAATGGGCTGTGTTTCTGGGTCACCAAAACGGCAGTTAAATTCAATCACATAGGGGTCATTGTGGTCATCAATCATCAAGCCTGCGTACAAAAATCCCGTATAAGGTGTGCCATTGGCGTTCATGGCATCGACCACTGGCTGAATCACACGGGCAATCACCTTGTCATGTACTTGCTGCGTCACCACGGGGGCAGGTGAGTAAGCGCCCATACCACCTGTATTAAGACCGGTATCACCTTCGCCAATACGCTTGTGATCTTGGCTGGTTGCCATCGGTAAGATATTGTTGCCATCTATCATACAGATGAAGCTGGCTTCTTCGCCTTGCAAGAACTGCTCAATCACCACACGGCTGCCCGCATCACCAAATTTGTTGCCCGATAACATATCATTGATAGCGTCAATGGCTTCTTGTTCGCTCATCGCCACAATCACGCCTTTACCTGCGGCTAAACCATCGGCCTTAATGACAATCGGCGCACCTTCGGCTTTCACATAAGCAATCGCTTGCTCGGCATCGCTAAAAGTTTGGTATTTGGCGGTAGGGATATGGTGTTGTATCATAAAATCTTTGGCAAAGGCTTTTGACCCTTCAAGCTGCGCGCAATACGCCGTGGGCCCCCAAGCTTTGATACCTGCTTTTGTTAAGTCATCGACCATACCTGCCACAAGTGGCGCTTCAGGACCAACCAGCACAAAGGCAATGTCATTGTTTTGGCAAAATTGAATCACCGCCGCATGGTCTTTGACGTTTAAATCGACATTTTGTAGTTTATGTTCAAGCGCTGTGCCCGCGTTGCCGTTGGCAACAAAAACTGTGCTCACTTTGCTATCTTTGGCGCATTGCCATGCCAATGCGTGCTCACGTCCACCTGTGCCAATTACTAAAATATTCATATTGGTTCCTTAAAAATGTAAAATAGCTGTATCGTAGGCATTGTAACAAATTTTGGGAACTAAATTAAATGACAAAGCATTTTATTATTGGCGTGGATGAAGTCGGGCGAGGGCCGTTATTGGGCGATGTGGTGGTTTGTGCGCTCATTTTCGATAAGGCGCTTTTATCTATCAAAGAAGATAGCCTAAGCACTGATTTACACACCGCTGATAGTGTAGGTATTAGCCACAATCATGCCTTAAGCGTGCTAACTGACTCCAAAAAACTGTCAGAAAAAAAACGAGAAGCGTTATTTTCCTTGATTGAACAAACGGCAAGCGCGCATCAGGTTGTCAAAATTTCTGCCAGCTTAATAGACCAGCTCAACATCTTACAAGCGACATTGCTAGGCATGAAACAAGCGGTGGCAGGCGTGATGGCGCAAATGTTAGCGCAATACCCAACGGCGACCTTTAGCGTCATGGTGGATGGCAATAAACTGCCCGTGTTGTTTGATTTGCCCAATTATCAGCAAATTACGCATGAGCAAGCGATTGTGAAAGGGGACGGCAAACATGCGTGTATCAGTGGCGCCAGCGTGATTGCCAAAGTGACGCGTGATCGAGACATGGTGGCGTTGTCAAAGTTATATCCTGATTATGGCATTGAGCAGCATAAAGGCTATCCCACCGCCGCCCATATCCAAGCGATAGAGCATTACGGTATTTTGCCCATGCACCGCAAAAGTTTTGCCCCCATCAAACAAAGGATTTTAGACAAAAAAGGTGAACATACAGTCAATATCCGGTAGTAATGAGTGCAGGTCTAAAGTCGCCTTGTGAGCGAGTTTAACTAGTAAGGTGTGCTGAGCATGACGAGTAAAAAGATGGGTTCAATCACTTTTTGCCATTTGATTTCTCGATGGCTATAACGATCGCCTTCCGTCTTGGACTTTGACATTTTCAGCAATGCGCGATTTCAAACTGGCGAGCTTTTTTTGCATATCGGCACGTCGTAACAAAGCTTCTGCAAGTTTCATGGTTATCTCCTTTTTGGTCAATTTAGACGTTAAACTCATATAATTGGGTTAAAAATTGGGTAGGATAATCTGTAATCACACAATCGACGCCCATCTCAATCAAGCGTTTTGCCACATCCACCTCATTTACTGTCCAAGCGCTGACTGTTAAGCCATAAATTTTGGCAATTTCCAACAGGGTTGGGGTGATAAGCGCATAATAAATGCCCACTTGGCGACAGCCTAACGCACAAGCACGATTAAAGGTTTGCAATATTAAATTTTTACCCGCTGCATCAGGCGTCGGTAAAAAAGCAATTTGGCCTGCCAGCGTGGTTTTAGGCTCAAGTGTTTTAGGCTCAAGTGTTTTAGGCTCAAGTGTTTTAGGCTCAAGTATTTTGGGTTCAAGTAACAAGCCTGTCGGAAAGTGAAACGTTAAAAATTGCTGTTGGTTTTGAATTTGGTACAAAATATCGGTATCAAAACTGGTCAAAGTGATGGGTAAAGCTTGCCATATTTCTTGAGATAATAGCCTAAGCAGATTTTTAACCAACAAGGCTGGATGAGTTTTGGCATGGGTTTTGATTTCCAGTTCAATATGGCAAAAGTATTGCAGATAGCGTGGTAAATCGTCTAGCAATAATACATGATGTTTTAAAAACCCTAGCTCAAAACGTTGGGAAAAACGCCCATAGTCCGATTGCACAATGGCGTCTAATTCCGTCCATGTTTTATCAGCAATCCACGATTGTTGTCCTGCCAGCCGATTTAAAGTTTCGTCATGTACCACCACAAATTTGCCATCGGCGGTCATTTGGACGTCAAATTCTACCCCATCAAGCTGCTTACCATGTTTTTGCAATTGCTGCACGTAGGCAAACCCATCTTGACAGTTCTCTAGCCGTTCAGCCCGAGCCGCACGATGACCGAGTAAATAATACCTTTGATTTGGCTGGCGCATACCATGGCTCGCAATAGACAATAAAATTTTATGACTACTAAAAATTATTACAACTAAATTTTATTATAAATAATAGTGAACAACTAGCCAATTTGCAAAACTTTGCTTTATAATGGCATGGTAATAAATTCTGCGTGAAAGGTGCCTTATGTCTATGATTTTCCCACAAAATACGTTGTCAAAAAAAATGCGTATGCCGTTATTATTGGCGTTTTTTGCCTTAGCCGTCGTGGGATGTAGTCGCAATGAGCAAAAAGACGAGCAAACTGGCAGTGCTGCAAGCAGTGAGCAACAGCCAATTGAAACGTCTGATATTGCCTGTAACAATGACAAGGCAACCGATGCCATTCACAGTTATCTGGTCAATCGCATCGACCAGCAAGCCAAAAAGCAGTCTGACATCATCCAGCAGCAAGCAGGGACGGTGGTTGATATGTCTATTTTGCAAAATGGCTTGTCGCAAGTGGCAATCAATCTAGAGAGCGTGAAGGGTAGCAATGGTAAATGCCAAGCGACGGTGTCGTTTAATATGCCTCAAGCGCAGCTCGATAACGCGGATAAAATTTATACCCGTCTAAAAATGCCCGTCGCCGCCGAGCAAATCGCGTCGCGTGGTTATCAACTACAAAATAGCACATTGGTGGCAAACAATGTTGGGTTTGGTCTATCAGCCAGTGGCGCCAATTACCAAGTCAATAGCACCACAGGCGACGATGTGATTGGGCTAGTCGGTGAGATTATGGCAAATTCGGCATTAGCGCAAACGCTGACCCAGCCCTCTAATACGCCGTTAGCCGGTTCTTCGGCAGGTGCCATACCTGTTCTACCACCCGTGACTAGCAAACCCAGTGTCGCTGCCAACAACAGCCAAAATTCAACCACCAAACCTGTCAAAAAACAAACCACAGAAGAACCAAAAACAGACAGTGAAAAAAACGACAGCGAAAAAACCAAGACTGACGTGAACAACACATCAGACAAGAAAAACACGCAATCAGATAGCGCAGATAAAATATCGGATAAAAAATCTGAGGCTACCACCTCAAATGCTGATAGCAAATCAACCGCTACTAAGTCAGCGGCTAGCACAAGTGTAGACAAATCGACCAAGTCAGTATCGCATGAAAAAGTCCCAACCGACACCAATGTAAAATTAACCATCGAAGAAAAAAACGAGCAATACTAACGTAAACCACTGTTAGATGATGTGTTTAACGTATGTCACCCAGTCATCAATTTGTTTTAGCATGTTTTGATGTAGTAATGTGACTAAACATAAAACAAATTGATGCGTCAATTCTCTACCTGCCACCATAAGGATATGAACATGGCCCATTTTGCCCCACAAGTCGCTGTTAAAGCTACCTATATGCGCGGTGGTACATCAAAAGGTACTTTTTTCAAGCTTGATGACCTACCTGAACGCTGCCAAACTCCAGGGCAAGCCCGAGATAGCTTTTTACTGCGGGTGGTTGGTAGCCCAGATCCGTATGGTAAGCAAATTGACGGTTTGGGGAATGGCTCATCATCAACCTCCAAAGTGGTGATTTTGTCAAAAACAGACGTTGCCGATCATGATGTGAATTATTTATTCGGTCAGGTCGCCATTGACAAAGCGATGATTGATTGGTCAGGTAACTGTGGAAACTTAACCGCTGCGGTCGGTTCATTTGCGATTGCCAATGGGTTGGTGGATGCCAGTAAAGTGCCCCAAAATGGCATTTGTGAAGTCCGAATTTGGCAGCAAAATATCAGCAAAACCATCATCGCGCATGTACCCATGACTGATGGTCAGGTGCAAGAAACGGGCGATTTTGCGCTAGATGGTGTGACTTTCCCAGCAGCCGAAGTCAAAATTGAATTTATCGACCCTGTGGATAGCGATGGCGATATGTTCCCGACGGGCAACTTGATTGACAAACTTAATGTACCTGAAATCGGTGAATTTGACGTTACGATGATCAATGCGGGTATCCCAACGATTTTTTTAAATGCCAAAGACTTAGGTTTTACGGGCGCTGAGCTGCAAAAAGATATCAACAGCAACCAAGAAATTTTGGCTAAGCTTGAAAAAATCCGTGCTCATGGCGCAGTTAAAATGGGACTGATTACAGAGCTAACAGAAGCCCAAACTCGTCAGCATACCCCAAAAATTGCTTGGGTTGCACCGCCCGCTGATTATACCGCCTCTAGTGGCAAAGCAGTCAAGGCAGGCGATATTGATTTGCTTGCCCGCGCGATGAGCATGGGTCAACTGCACCATGCCATGATGGGTACAGCCTCGGTTGCGATTGGCACTGCAGCGACCATTAAAGGTACGCTAGTCAACCAAGCGGCAGGTGGCAAAGCGTTGTCTGAAGTACGCTTTGGTCACCCATCAGGCACGCTACTGGTCGGGGGTGAGTCTATGCAAGTGGATGGCAAATGGCAAGCCAAAAAAGTGTCTATGAGCCGTTCAGCACGCCGTCTGATGGTGGGTGAGGTGTATGTGCCTGGCGATGCGTTTTAATCGACAAATCATTCACAAGCCAACTTATAGCCCAATACCTAAGAGCCTAATACCTAAGTCCCCAATACCTAAGTCCCCAATAATGACGGATAGCAACTCACACTGGATTGAACTTACGCACGCACCAAGCCAAGGGGTAACCGTGGTTCAAACCCTATCTGGCTGTGAGTTTATGCCAAGCATTTCAAGCAATTTAAGCAATGATGCAGTGGGGCAGTCTAGTTTGAATGCTGTGTATGGTCAATTTAATCTAGGCTTGCATGTAGGGGATGATAGCGTGCAGGTGCATCAAAATCGTGCGCACTTGCTGCAATCCTTGCAACAATATCATCCCACATTAAACAGCATTCATTGGCTTAATCAAATCCATGGTAATGACGTTTATCAGGTTACCGATAAAATTGGCGCAGCAGCGATATCGGCTGATGCGCATATTACTCGTTTGCGTAATGTTGCCTTAGCTATCATGACAGCAGATTGTGTACCCGTCATGATAGCCACCGATGCAGCAGATGATAACAAGCTAATTGCGGCGATTCACGCTGGCTGGCAAGGTCTTAATAAAAATATCATTGCAAAGACCGTACAAAAAATGGTACACCAGTTTGACTTTGCCGCGGGGGACAATGCGCCTGCCGAAATGCAGAAGGTCACTCGTGGGTGGCACGCTTGGATAGGCGCTAGCATCGCACAATCAAGCTATGAAGTGGACAGTCGTGTCAAAGATGCCGTGTTATCAGTGTTAAACGTATCTGAGGCTGTCGCTACCCAGTTGTTTCAGCCAAATGCTGATAAGGTCGGTCACTATTTTGCCGATTTGCCTGCAATAGCAGAATTACAGCTCAAGGCTTGTGGTATACATCAGGTGCATAAAAGTGGTTTAGATAGCCATGGTGATGCACGATTTTATTCGTATCGTCGGCAAATCCAGCATCAATTGCCTGCGACAGGTAGAATGGCAACGCTGATTTTTATGGATTAATTCAATCATAAAAAAAGGCAGTGTGTTCATCATACTGCCTTTTTTATGCAAGCTAAATTATTGCATGATTTTAACGTAAGCTTGCGCTCTTAATTCCTGCATCCAATCGTCTAGCGCTTGCGGTGCCATACGTTGGTATAGAATTTCACGCGCCATGTTTTTACGATAGACATCACTCACATCTTTTTGGCGTTTTTCATCGACTTTAAGAATATGCCAGCCAAATTGCGTTTGGAATGGCACAGAATAATCATTTACCGACGTTTTTTTCATCATTGCTTCAAAGCTTGGTACCATATCACCTTCACTGACCCAGCCCAAATCGCCACCGTTGCTGGCGCTTCCTGGGTCTTTTGAGTAGGTGCTTGCTAAAGTAGCGAAGTCCTCACCTTGACGCAGTTTTTCATAGATAGTATCGATCTGCTGTTTTGCCATGTCAGCGGGTAGGGCAGTTGACGGGCTAATTAAAATATGGCGGGTATGCCATTGATCGATGATTTTTTGCTGACCGCCGCGTTTATCTACGAGTTTAATCACATTATAACCTTCTGCCGTGGCAATCGGGTTAGTGACTTGCCCGACTTCAAGGGCGGTGATGTTTTTTGACAGTTCTGTCGGTAACTCTGCCGCGACGTGGTAGCCCATATCGCCCCCTTGAATTTGCGCGTTATAGTTTGTTTGCGCGTCAGTCATGATTTGCTCAATATTGGCATTCTCGGCTTGCAAGTTTTTGGCAATTTGGGTGGCTACGCTCAGCGCTTGTTTTTTTTGTTTGTCGCTGGTTTTACCTGCGGCATCGGCTTCAAAAGGCACGCGAATATGTAAGGTGCGATATTGTGATTTTTCTAAAGCGTTGCTCTCTGGTGATTTGAGAAAGTTGTCAACATCTTGATCGGAGATTTTGATGCGGCTGGCAAGTTGTTGCTGCTGCAAGGTTTGTATCGCCAAGTCTTCACTGACTTTTTGACGCAATGCTTGGTAACTACCTGCGCGCTGGGCGTCAAGTTTTTGCTGGAATTCAGCAAGGCTTGCGACCCCATTTTGTTGTGCCAAATTGGTCAACGCAGCATTCACTGCATTCTCCTCAGCCTGCAGTCCTTGGCGTTTGATGATATCAAGTTGGATTTGCTTGGTAATTAGCTGATCCAATACTTGCGGATAAAGTTGCTGCGCAGGTGGTACAGGTTTATTTTGCGCTTGAAGCTGTGCAGAAGCTTGAGCAACCGCGCGATCTAACTGGCTGCGTAAAATAGGGGTGTCGTTGACAATAGCAATCACGCCATCAATGACCTGATCTTGCGAGCTGCTAGTGACGACAGGCGTTGGCTTGGCTGATGAGTTGGCGACCTCTGATGTTACGGGCGCAGTTTGGGAGACAGCTTTTGCTGTTTTTTGAGTGGTAGGTTTTGAGCCGCTGGCTTTAGTGTCAGCTTTGACTGATTTGGCAGCGTTGGTGGTTTTGTTTGCTGTTACAGATTTCGTTGATTTGCTTGTGGTTTGCGCCGCAGGTTTGGTACTAGATTTTTTACTAGATTCGACTGTTGTTTTGGCGGTGGTGGTGTTAGTTTTAGCTGTTGCAGCCGCTGCTGCAGTCACGGCTTGCGCGCTCAATGTTGGCATGACCAATAGAGCGCCATATATCAAAGCGCTAGTGAGAGCAGATAGGGCGTTACGGTGAAAATTGGGTAAATTATGCATGACAGCATGGTTCATGGCATGTATCCTTAAAATAAAAACTAAAAAATAAAAAAAAGTAAATTTGATCACTCAAAAATCGTGGCAAAACAATTTCGATAAAATGGCTGGTCTTTGACCAAGTTTCTTACATCAAGTTTCTTAGATTTGGATGTTGCTAAGTGATGTTGCTAAGTTTGGGTCATTTTATACAATAATATTTGCTGGTGTATGTCTGTATGATAATAAATCCTAAAAAACCTCAAGTTTTAAGCAGTTTTTTGCGTAAAAGGCGTTTAGTATCTATTAGTATCTAGGGTCATAACCCAATACCCGATTACGCATCAAGCTAGCCAGTCGACCATCACCTTTGTTGGATAACCCATTTAAGCTAATTTCTGCCATGATAGCGTGGTCAGCACTGTCTTTATCACTTAACACATCATAATAACGACGAGCATAAATCGATAAGCCATAACAACAGCTACCATAAGTAAAGCCCGCTAACGCATCACTAAAACGACTTTTCTCATTGTCGTATTGCACAGCCCCTAAAAACTGCCAATTATCATTAATAGGTAAAACAGCGGAGCCGGTGAAAGCAGAGAGGGCTTTTTGTCCAAATCTACTGTCATTGCGTTTGATATACCCTAAGTTATAAAGGCTATTGAAAGTTGGCGCATAACGAAACTGGGTGTTAATATAGTTTAAATCAGCGTTGTCATTGACCGAGCCATCTAAATCCACCCAAAAATCTTGACGCGGTTGGGTGCTTACTTCAAAGACGGTACCGGTATTGTCAATTTTTAACCCATCATCAGTATCGTCAAGATGTACCCGAATATCACTCAAATAAATTTGTTTGCCCACGCTGGCATCCAAGCGAGTCAAACCATTGCCATCAATATAGCGATAATTTAATGAAGGGGTTAGGTGATTGTTGTCGGGCAGGCGGTCATAGCCCAAAAACCATGAATCTTCATACAACTGCGAAAAATTGAGCGATGCTAAACGGGTATTAAAGTTGGGTACATCAGTCTGGTCTTTATAGGGCGAGTACACATATTTTAGGCGCGGGCTTAATAACTGATAGCCGCCCAAGGAGTCATCAAATTTACCAAATGGGGTGCCTGTTTTAAAGAAATTTAAGCCACTGTCAATACTAAACTGCGGTACAAAAATAGATTGGCTTTTGCTATTTTTATCCAGTCCATTGGCATCGGCTGATTCTTGGTCAAATTGGGTATAAAGGTGCTGTAAACTCACTGACGGCGTCACGTATCCCCAAGTTCGCGTCATTGGATAGGCGGCAGTGAGTTTGTTATACAGTCTGCCACCGCTTTGCTCAGGCGCAGAGCCATCATTGATTGGGCGTTTAAAATAGGCAAAATCGCTGATACCCGTCAAATCAAATTGGGTCACCCAAGGCACACGATATTTGACCGATAACTGCGGCAGACGGTCATACGGTTTGTCTTTATCCAAGATTTTGTCTGAATCGGTTAAATTTCGATCCAGTGTTTGAAAGGTTTCAATCTTGGCAAGGGCAGTCAAATAGTCATTGTAATAATTGGCTTGAATGCGGCGCGGTAAATTTAATTGAACGGTTTCATTACCCAAGGTCTCAAAATCGTTTAAGAATTTAGGATCTGAGACATACTGGTATAGCGCGTCAATGGATAGGTTAGGGATATCTTTTGACTGCCAATGATGATTATAATAAAAGCGGGTACGGTCTTCATCATTATATTGTTTGTCGTTTGGTAGATAAGAGCCTAACACACTACCATAACCCAATTTTTCTGTCAGATAGCGAAATTCACCCGTCAACATCGGATTGCGGTCAGTAAAAATGGTTGGCGTGACAGTGGCATCGTAATTTGGCGCTAGATTAAAGTAATAAGGTAACTGTACATTAAAACTCCCTTGCGTACTAAAGCCACCGCGTGGCAACAAAAAACCACTGGTGCGGCGATCGTCAATCGGAAAGTTAAAATACGGCAGGTACAATACCGGGGTATTTTTGACTTTTAACGTGGCATTATAGGCTTCACCGCGACCCGTGTCGGTATTGATATCGATGTTTTTGGCATTGATTTGCCATGTCGGATTGTCAGGCGCGCAGGTGGTAAACATGACATCGTCAATTTCAACGCGGCTTTCATCGACTTTATTAAGCCGTTTGGCATACCCATACGCTTGTAGCGGTACGCTGGCAAACGCCACATCTTTGGCGGTTGCTTTGCTGCTATCCGTTTGGTACGCCAGTTCATCGGCAACGGTAATCAGCCCCCCTTTTGGGCTATCTTTAAGGCTTACACGTGGGTTACCGTCTGTCGATTGGGTACTTTGCGCGGCATCGACCAACAAGACATTACCTTGAGCGGCTGCAATGCCATCTTGCACGTTAACGACCACTTTATCGGCAGAGATTTGCTGACGACCTTGGTTGATTTGCACATCGCCTGACAATTCAGCGTAGTTTTCATTGTCATAATAGCCATAGTCAGACGACGCATAAATTGGGAAGCTGCTATTGGGCTGATCGGTAGCGGCTGCCGCTAATGCCTGTTGTTGATAGATGGTCGAGGTGGGATATACCCAGTTGCCATGACACATGGCGTCTTTTTTTCGGCTGCCTGCTTTTGATTGCGTATTTGCTTGAGCACCTGACTGTTGACTATCAGGCGTGAGCGGGCTTAGCAAATTTGGATTAGAAGTTGGATTAGCAACCGTGGCGTTAGTATCGTCCGTGGTTTGCTGGGTTTTGGGTTGATAAAAGGTTTTGAGCTTATCTAGACTGGCTTGCTGCTGTTGATTTGGGGTAAAGTTGGGACGAGTACGCGCAGAGTTTGGTTTGATATCAGGCGCGCTAATTGGTGTGATACCTTGATTGGTGGTTACATCGACAGTAGTAACGCTGTCTGCTGTGGTGGCGATACTACTATCGGTATCGGGCGTTGCAGCTGAGGTATCAAGGTTTTGTTTTTTAATACTCTGTGTTTCAGGGCTTTGTGCTGTCGCTGTATCAGTCGATTCCGTAACGGCGGCTGTCGGCAACACCGCAAGCGCTGAGGTTGAATATAAAGTAGTGAACATCGCCCCGAGCGTCATCGCTAAAACATTGGTATGTCGATAAATTTGGTGTAATGATTGATGCAAGCATGTAGGCTGGGTTGGCAAAGACGAATGTGAAGTTAAACGATTAGAAGTTGACGAAATAGGCGACAATTTCACAGATTTTTTCATTAGACATTTACCAAAGACGCAATATAAAAACCTTCACATCATATCACTAGCGTCATCAATATACTATTGCAAAAGATGTTTAAAATTGCAAACATAATAGACGCCACTTGAGAGATACGCAGATTTTCGGTAGCATAACTTATTTTTATTGAGTAAGCCCACCTTATGAACCATCCTGCCGCACAACTTGCCAACCAAGACCCTTCTGATAGCACAGCTTCGCCATCAAATACCGAGCCATGTGAACAACAATCACTTGAACAACAGCCACTTAAGCAACAGTCACGAGAACAACAGCCACGGGAACAACAGCTGCACACTTGGTTGACCGAAGTTTTTCCAAATCGGTCATTGCAGCATGAAAAAATACCTGGTGATGCCAGCTTTCGCAGCTATCATCGCTTAACCGTCGACAATCAACACTATATCGTGATGGATGCGCCGCCAGCAAAAGAATCGGTGAAAGAATTTATCGCCGTGGATAATTTAATGGCAGGTCATGTGCATGTGCCAAAAATGATTGCCACGGATGAACAGCAAGGTTTTATCGTCCTTGAGGATTTGGGAAACACGGATTTTGCCGATGTCATTGCCAAGGATTTAACGGATGCAGGCGAGCTGGCAGAAACTGAGCGCTATTATCAGCAGGCAATGCAGGCAATTTTGGCGATTCAAAAAATTGACATCAATGACGCTAAAGTCGTTATCCCAAGTTACGACGATGCTCTGCTGCGCCGAGAAATGGGCTTGTTTAGCGAGTGGTTTTTACCCTATATCGGCGTGACGATGACCCCAGACTTAGAGACGCTGTGGCAAGATTTGCAGTCTGATATTATCCAGCAAGTCATCGCGCAGCCGCAAATGGTGGTGCACCGTGATTTTCACAGCCGTAATTTAATGGTATTAAATCACAGCGATGAGTTGGGCGTGATTGACTTTCAAGATGCTGTCATCGGTGCCTACACCTATGATTTGGCATCTTTACTGCGAGATGCCTATATCAATTATGATGAAACATGGGTCAACACGCATTTGGCTCATTATCACCAATTGGCGAAAATTGATAAAAGCTTGGCAGCGTTTACTGTGGATTTTAATATCATGAGTATGCAGCGCCATCTTAAGGTGTTGGGAATTTTTGTACGCTTGTTTGAGCGAGATGGCAAAGAACGTTATTTGGTCAACCTGCCTAAAGTTTTCAATGATTTATTAACTTGTCTAAAAGCGATTAGCCAAAGGGATGAGCATCATACTTTTGATAAATTTGCTGATTGGATGACAGCCGTTGTTGAACCTGCTTTTCATCAAAAAATCCAAGGATAAAAACCCATGTCAACCACCATCACCCAAGCCATGATTTTATCCGCGGGTAAAGGCACTCGGCTGCGCCCTTTAACCTTGACCACGCCAAAACCACTTGTCGAAGTCGGCGGGCAACCGCTTATCGTGTGGCATATCAAAGCGCTCAAACAAGCAGGTATCACCGATATCATCATCAATGTGTCATGGCTTGCTGACAAACTGCTAAATGCAATCGGGGATGGCAGTCAATACGGTGTCACCATTCATTGGTCGATTGAACCAGAAGAACCGCTTGAGACAGCAGGCGGTATCAAGCTGGCTTTGGCTACTGGTAAATTAAAAGACCAGCCATTTATTTTGGTCAATGGGGATGTGTGGACGCCTTTTAATTTTGCCCAGCTAAGCCAGCTTAATCTAAACGATTCGCAGGCTTATTTGCTACTCACCGACCAAGCGACGCACAACCCAACAGGCGATTTCGCCTTAGAAAATGGCATGGTCAAGGCAGATGGCACACCAAAATATACCTTTGCAGGGATTAGCGTAATGTCACCAAGATTATTGGATACGCTCAAGGCAGGGGAGACTGCGCCGCTTGCGCCACTACTTAAACAAGCCATGCAAGCCGGTTTGGTGATGGGGGATTTGCTGAGCGATGCATGGGTCGATGTAGGCACGCTTGAGCGTTTAGAAAATTTGAACCAAAAATTGTCGGCTAACAAGTGATTTGGCAGAAAATTTCAAATTTTGCCATTTTGCTTTTATTTGAAAGCCGAGCAAACTAAACGGTTAAAGCTAAAAAAATGACCCAAAACTGTGATAAAATTTGTCACAGTTTTATTTTTAGCATGTTACATACGACAAAATTTAATTCTGCAATTAATTCTGTAATTAATTCTGTAATATAGGAAAGCCAATGACAACCCCAATTTCTGAACGTCGTCTTGCCAACGCCATCCGTACCTTAGCTTTTGAAGCGGTGCAAAAAGCCAATTCTGGACATCCAGGCGCGCCGATGGGCATGGCAGATATCGCTGAAGTGTTATGGCGTAAGTTTTTAAAGCACAATCCAACCGACCCAAATTGGCTAAATCGTGACCGTTTTGTGCTTTCAAATGGTCATGGCTCAATGCTTCAATACGCTTTGCTGCACTTGACAGGGTACGACGTTAGCATTGAGGATATCAAAAATTTCCGCCAATTGCACTCTAAAACCCCCGGTCACCCTGAATATGGCTATACCGCAGGTGTGGAAACTACCACAGGTCCCTTGGGTCAAGGGATTGCCAACGCTGTAGGTTTTGCGATTGCAGAAAAAACCCTAGCCGCGCAATTTAACCGAGACGGTCACCAAGTCATCGACCACCAAACCTATTGCTTTTTAGGTGATGGTTGTTTGATGGAAGGTATTAGCCATGAAGTTTGCTCATTAGCCGGTACGCTGCAACTGGGCAAATTGGTTGTGTATTATGATGACAATGGTATTTCGATTGATGGTGATGTCGAAGGCTGGTTCTCAGATGACACCCAAAAACGTTTCGAAGCTTATGGTTGGCAAGTGCAAAAAGTTGACGGTCATGATACCGATGCCATTACCCAAGCGACCCAAAATGCGATAGCTGAAAAAAATAAACCCTCACTCATTATCTGTAAAACCGTGATTGGCGCAGGTTCACCCAACAAGCAAGGCTTGGAGGCCTCACATGGCGCACCCCTTGGCGCGGATGAAATCTTGCTCACCCGTCAAGCACTCAAGTGGGATCACGAAGCCTTTGAACTCCCAGATGATATTTATGAAGGGTGGGATTGCACAGTTAAAGGTCAAGCGCTACAGCAATCATGGGAAAGTGAGTTTGATGCTTATAAAGACGCTTACCCAGAGCTTGCCAGTGAGTTACTTCGCCGTGTGAATGGTGACTTGCCAGCAAATTTTGAGACACAAGCACAGGAATTTATCAAGGCTTGTCAAGATAACCCAGAAAACATTGCAACGCGTAAAGCCAGCCAAAACTCAATCAATGCCTTACAGCCATTATTGCCAGAGCTGCTTGGCGGTTCTGCTGATTTGGCAGGGTCAAATTTGACTTGGTTTAAAAATGCCAAAGCGCTCGAAGATGACGCGGCAGGTAACTATATTCACTACGGTGTGCGTGAGTTTGGTATGACGGCGATTGCCAATGGCATTGCCTTATATGGCGGGTTTATTCCGTATGTGGCGACGTTCTTGATGTTTATGGAATATGCACGCAATGCGGTGCGTATGTCAGCCTTAATGAAACAACGCGTCATTAATGTCTATACTCACGACTCGATCGGTCTGGGTGAAGATGGACCCACTCACCAACCTGTCGAGCAGCTTGCTAGCCTGCGTGCCACCCCAAACCTGCATACTTGGCGACCATGTGATACGGTTGAGTCAGCCGTGGCATGGGTAGAAGCTTTGAAAGCAAAATCAACCCCATCCGCGCTGATTTTTAGCCGTCAAAACCTACCGCACCAAGCTCGAGATATTGAGCAAGTAGCCAATATTGCCAAAGGTGGCTATGTGCTAGCCAAAGAACAAGGCGAGCTCCGTGCCGTCATCATCGCCACAGGTTCAGAGATTGAGCTTGCAATGAATGCTTACACTGAGTTGACTGCCGAAGGTTTGGGCGTGCGCGTTGTATCGATGCCCTGTGCTGAAGTGTTTGCCAAACAAGAAATTAATTACCGTGACAGCGTGTTGCCACCGCAAGTGCGTGCCCGTGTGGCGGTTGAAGCCAGCCATATCGATTATTGGTACAAGTTTGTAGGGCTTGATGGTAAAGTCGTGGGTATGACCACCTTTGGTGAGTCTGCCCCTGCCAAAGACTTGTTCCCATACTTTAACATCACTACTGATGCGGTCATTCAAGCCGTGAAAGCGGTTGTTTAAATTGAATTGTTGACTTACTAAAAGGTGAGCAATGCTCGCCTTTTTTATTTCTCAATTAAATTGAAAACACCGCAACAAATAATAGTAAATTCTTTGAGAGCATTTTAGCGATTAACTGTATAAAAAAATTCGACCAAGTTTAGTTGCCCCGACATTGTAACGCCAATGACAGCATTAACACTGTTGTCATTCAATCGCCAATCGCCAAGCACTAACCGTTTTTTATCGCCAATTTGATGAATAGCAGGGCGGTGAGTATGCCCATGAAGCAGTATATCGGCTTTTTGCAAGGCTTGTTTGACGGCTTGTTCATTGACATCCATGATTTGCAGGGATTTTTTGGCATTATCAGTTTTACTTTTTTGGCGTAAATCTTGCGCAATTTGTTGGCGTTTTTTGATGGGTAGCGCGAGTAAAATTTTTTTAGTGATAGGATGTTGGATGATTTTGCGAAAGCGTTGGTAACCTTTATCATCGGTGCACAGTGCATCGCCATGTTCTAGGCGAACTTTTCTGCCATTCAATGTCAAATAAAACGGCTCAAAAATCAATTGCCCGCCAAACTTGTCGCAAAATTGTTGTCCAAGCAGAAAATCCCGATTACCATGCATGACAAAAATCTGGCAGTTTTTATCGGATAGTGTTTTGAGCTTTTCTATAATCGGTTGCAGCGCATCTGTTAAGGTGTCTGTATCGGCAACATCATCCCCTAGCCAAGCTTCAAACCAATCACCGAGAATAAAAAACTGTGTTAGGTTGGGCAATAAAGCCAATTTATCTAAAAAATCTAAAAAAGCCTGCCCTAAAGGATTAGTGGCAGGCTCATTCATGCTCAAATGTAAGTCACTGATAATAACCTGCGTAATGGCGGAGGGATTATCAGTGACCAAATCTGCAAAACTTTGCATACAAAAAAATTATTTCTCAATTACTTTTGCATGGGTAATCACCACAGGCGTGGTTGGCACGTCAGCGTGGAAACCGTATTTTCCAGTCGGTACACCTTTGATTTTATTGACAATGTCCATGCCTTCAGTCACTTTACCAAACACCGCATAGCCCCAGCCTTGTGGGTTTTTGCCAGAAAAGTTTAGGAAACTATTGTCTTTTACATTGATAAAAAATTGCGCAGTCGCTGAATGTGGGTCAGAAGTACGTGCCATCGCAATCGTACCGACTTCATTTTTTAAACCATTATCTGCTTCGTTTTGGATTGGGGCATTGGTAGATTTTTCTTTCATGTTGGCGTCCATACCACCACCTTGAATCATAAAACCGTCAATGACGCGGTGAAAAATCGTGCCATCATAATGACCTGATTTGACGTATTCTAAGAAGTTTGCCACGGTATTGGGGGCTTTTTCTTGATTGAGTTCGATAACGATGTTACCCATGGTGGTTTCTAATTCTACGTATGGCATATCCATTGTGAGCTCCTAATGGTTTTTATGGTTAAAAAAACGTATCTTGCAATTGTTGTGGCTATCCTAGCGATTTTCAATCAAAAAGTCAGTATTTAGTTTGCAAAGTTGGCAAAATTAAATGTTTCAATTAAATTCATTTAAGTTTTTTCAATGTCAAAAAACTGCTAGAATGGCAGATTAGTTCACCATTTTTGTAATAGGTAAGGGGCAACCAAATGACGGCGACGACCGACAAAAATACAAAAACCGACGATACAGCAGCCAATAGTGAAAAAAATGATTTTATCCGTGCGATCGTACGCGATGACCTTGCTTCGCAAAAATACAGCCAGATTGTGACCCGTTTTCCACCTGAGCCCAATGGCTACTTGCATTTGGGTCATGTCAAATCTATTTGTCTCAACTTTGGGCTTGCTAAAGAATTTGCAGGGCTGTGTAACCTACGGTTTGACGACACCAATCCTGATGCTGAAGATCAGGAGTTTGTAGATAATATCAAAGATGATGTCAAATGGCTCGGTTTTGATTGGGCAGGCGAGGCGCGCTATGCGTCCAGTTATTTTGGTCAATTGTATGGTTGGGCGGTGAAATTAATCAAACAAGGCGATGCCTATGTTGATTTGCAAAGTCCTGAAGATATTCGTGAAAACCGCGGCAATTTTGGTCAAGCAGGTAAAAACTCACCTTACCGTGACGCCAGTGTTGAAGAGAATTTGCAACGCTTTGACGATATGAAACTTGGCAAATATGGCAACGGTGAAGCGGTGCTTCGTGCCAAAATCGACATGGCAAGCCCCAATATGAATATGCGCGATCCGATTTTATATCGTGTTATGCGCCAAGCGCATCACCAAACAGGCGATGATTGGTGCATTTATCCCATGTACGATTATGCTCACCCGTTGTCAGATGCCATCGAAGGTATTACGCATTCGATTTGCACCCTAGAATTTGAAGACCACCGTCCGTTTTATGATTGGGTGGTAGATAAAGTGGGATTTGACAAAGAACCACACCAATATGAATTTGCCCGCCTAAACGTAAACCATATTTTGACCAGTAAACGCAAACTCAAAAAACTGGTCGAAGATGAATTGGTGAGCGGTTGGGACGATCCGCGTATGCCGACCATTGCCGGTATGCGCCGCCGTGGTTATACCCCTGAAGGGTTACGCGACTTTTGTGACCGTGTAGGCGTCAGCAAGTCAGATGGTGTGGTGGATTTTGGCTTACTCGAGTTTAGTATCCGTAACTCATTAGAGGATGTGAATCGTGCCATGGCGGTACTAAGCCCACTAAAAGTGACGATTACCAATTTTGATGAAGCGGTTGCCAATGTTGAAACACTCAAAAAAGACAGTGTAAAAACTAAACTCGATAATGGGGTTTTATGGTTGACCCAGCCTAAAAATAGCCATGATGACAGCCAAGGTATGCGTGACATTCCCTTTACCAAAGAAATTTATATTGATAAAGGGGATTTTGAAATCACGCCGCCTGAGGGCTATAAACGCTTGTCACCGCAAAACCCAGAAATCCGCTTACGCAATAGTTACGTGTTAAAGATTGAGGAGCACATCACCGATGACAATGGCGAAGTGGTGGGGCTAACAGCGACTATTGACCCAAAAACGTTGGGCAACAATCCAGAAGGACGTAAAGTTAAAGGTGTGATACATTGGGTGTCAGCCAGTCTAGGTGTACCTGCGAAGGTACGTCTTTATGAGCAGCTGTTTAACCAAGAAGACCCCGCCAAAATTGACATCAATAATTTAGCCGCAGAGATTAATCCCAATTCACTACGTGAAGTAGATGCCATTGTCGAGCCTTCTTTATCACAAGTCAATGCGGGCGAGCGTTTTCAATTTGAACGTGAAGGGTTTTTTGTGGCAGATAGTAAAGATTATTCACCAGAGCATTTGGTGTTTAACCGTATTGTGACCTTAAAAGATAGTTTCAAACCATAAATCATCTTTAACCTATTCATCAGCTGGCATAGCAATATGCCAGCTTTTTTTGCAAAAGGATATCTTAACCTATTGTTACTTATGGTTTTATTATTGTATTAGCCCAGCGGTTTTGTTATTTTTTTGCATGCGTAACATTTGTACTGTGCTAAACTACTCATCGTAAATTTAAGTCAGTCTTGCGTAATCAATCCGTTATTCTTGTTAGATTTTGTAACTTTTAACGGCTTGATTTTAATGGCTACTAGGCTTAAGGTATCGTTGTTCAGGTATTTTTCGTAAAAATATTGGTAGTTTTGGTAACTGTATGCTTTATCCAACAGCAAGTTAACCATGATTTGATTGAGAGTGTTAAAATGAAAACATTGTTAAAAAAAACCTTGTTAGGTGCTGTCATTGCACTGGTTGGCGTACAAAGTAATGCTGAATTAAATATGCAGACAGGTAGCCAGGCTAAAGTTAGTTGGGGTGGGCAGGGTAGTTTAGACAAAGCCCGTGCCATCATGTATAACAGCACGCCACAGACAACAAGTTTTAATAGCAGTAATTATAATAGCTATAACAATGCATACAGTGAGGATGAAAGCTACAATCCTGCATGGTCTCAAGATAGCACACGGGCTTCGGGCAGCTATTTTGTCAATTCCAAAGGTGCTTTGGTAGTGGATGCGTTAACCGGCAATACCATTTATGAAAAAAATGCTGATATCGCCCGTCCCATTGCCTCAATCAGTAAATTGATGACGGCTGTGGTGGTGGCGGAATCAGGCGCTAACATGAGCGAAACATTGACGATTAGTTCATTAGATTTTAAAACCCCAAAGCAATCGGGTAGTGACCGTCTAAAAGTTGGCGATCAGCTTAATCGTGCTGAAATGCTGTTGATGATGATGATGAAATCAGAAAATCCCGCGGCTAAAGCATTAGCACGTACTGACCCTATGGGCTATGACAATTTCATCAGCCGTATGAACCAAAAAGCGCGTGAATTGGGGATGACGCAAACCCGTTTTTATGACCCATCAGGTCTAGACTCTCGTAATGTGGCATCACCGCGTGATTTGGCAATTTTGGCTCGCTATGCTTATAAGCATAATTTAATTAGCCAGTTTAGTACCACACCTAGCCGGCAATTTGGGGTAAATAATATCAACTCAGGTTATCGCACGGTTGCAGCGCGCAGTACCAATTACATGGTACGTGACGGTTTATACAATATTGGCCTATCAAAAACGGGGTATATTCGTGAAGCGGGTAACTGTGTTTTATTTGAAACCAATGTCGGCAATCGTCCAGCCATCGTAGTTTTATTGGGCGCCAACGACTCAAAAACCCGCTGGAGCGATGCAGAAAACATTATTGCTAATTTAAGCATGCGCCGATTCACCTAAAAAAGTCGCAATTTACTGATTTATTTTCTGAAAAAAAGCAAGGATAACGGTCCTTGCTTTTTTTATGGGCACAAAACTACCAAAATCAGCTATTTGGCATATTTGACAAGCTATTTAGCGTGCTTCATACAAGTGGTGGCAAAGGGTACCGCTTCCAGACGCTCGGGCTCGATTTCTTCACCACTCACAGCGCAAATACCGTAAGTCCCATTTTCGATACGAAGTAAGGCATTGTTCACCAATTCAAGGTTGTGCTGGGCTTCGACTAGTAAGTTTTTACGTACATCGTTTTGCTCATTAATCACCGCTTGGTCGTCCCAATCTTGGGTCATATCCGTATCAGGATTTTGCATATCATGTTGGATTTTATGTGCGCGAGTTTGGTATTCTTGTTTTAGGTCAAGTAATCGTTGTTTTGCTTCGTCAAGGTCAACCATACGGCCTCCAATTTGATAATAAAATATTGAACGCAGTGCTGCATTCATGTTTTTGTTCTTATAAGCTTATCATCAAGACCCTTCTTAATAAAGTAGTAATATAGTAGTCATACCGTGTTATCACCTTGCGCGGCGTTAGTTGATAGCATCAATAATGTTAAAAATACTCAAAATATGCTAATCTACGCTTATTTTTTGATTGAATTTTGTTGTCATGTGACGACGTTTTAGCAACCCTTACGGGTCACCATCCTGTTGTTAACTTAGAGGTTAATCCATGCAATTTGCTCGTTTAAACGATATTGATGTTTCTGACAAAACAGTTTTAATCCGCGAAGATTTGAATGTACCGTTAAAAGATGGCAAAATTGCCAATGATGCCCGCTTAAAAGCAAGCTTACCAACCATCCAATTGGCTTTAGATAAAGGCGCAGCGGTTATCGTGTGTTCGCATCTAGGTCGCCCAGACCCATCAAACCCTGAAGCCAAATATTCGTTGCAGCCAGTCGCAGATTATTTGGGCGATGCCTTGGGCAAACCTGTCAAATTAGTGACCGATTACGCCCAAAATAATGTGACAGTAGCCCCAGGTGAAGTTGTGCTACTGGAAAATGTACGTTTTAATGCGGGTGAGAAGAAAAACGATGCCGCTTTATCTGAACGCTATGCCGCTTTATGTGATGTATTTGTGATGGATGCTTTTGGTACGGCTCACCGTGCCGAAGCGTCAACAGAAGGCGTTATTGCCAAAGCAAGGACTGCTTGTGCAGGTCCATTGTTAGCGGCAGAACTTGATGCATTAGCCAAAGCTTTAGATAACCCAGCCAAGCCAATGCTTGCGATTGTTGGTGGCTCGAAAGTTTCTACGAAGTTAGATGTTCTCAAATCATTGGCAAAAATCTGTGACCAAATCATTGTAGGTGGTGGTATTGCCAATACATTCTTGGCAGCCAAGGGTGCCAATGTCGGTGCATCCCTATATGAAGCCGACATGGTGGAAACGGCGAAAAGCATTATGCAAGAAACCCATATATTACTACCTGACGAAGTGGTCGTCGCCAAAAAATCACAGATTGATTTTGATGATTTTTTGGGCTCGCTAGAATCTGCCGATGCGGTAACCAAATCGGTCGATACCATTGCTGATGATGAAATGATTTTAGATATTAGTGCAAGCAGTGCGGCGAAACTTGCCGATGCGATTAAAAATGCCAAAACCATCTTATGGAATGGTCCCGTAGGCGTATTTGAAGTCGATAAATTTGGTGAAGGTACCAAAATCGTCAGTGAAGCAGTCGCAGCAAGTGCAGGCTTTAGCATTGCAGGCGGTGGTGATACGCTGGCTGCGATTGATAAATACAAGGTCGCGGATAAAGTAAGCTACACATCAACCGGGGGCGGGGCGTTCTTAGAATTTGTGGAAGGCAAAACATTACCTGCCGTGCACGCACTAAGCCAACGTGCCTAAATGCTAATAATCATTATCATAAATTGAGCCATTTAAATTTATCAGCGCTGAATTAATGTAATGTTAAGTTAATATTTGTATGGTAAACATTGTAATTAATTGCACTAAAAATATATTGTCGATAAGATATTATGCAAGTATGTATACCCATATGTTTGGCGTTTAAGGAATTAATATGTTAAAACGTAATTTAGTATTGGCAACTTTATTAGCCACTTTATCAATCACGGCATGTAGTAAAAAAACTGAAGAAGCCGCAGCAAGCGCAGCGGGTCAAGACATTAAAGACGCGACTGCAAGTGCCGCTAGTGCAACAGCAAATGCAGGTGACGCAGTTGCCAGTGCTGCTACCACGGGGGTTGCGGTTGCCCAAGGCGCAGCAATCAACGCAACTGAAGCTGTTGCCAATGGTGCCGCGCAAGCCACCGCAAACGTAGCTTCTGCTGTAGCGACTGGTGCAGCCAATGTAGCACAAGGTGCAGAAGCGGTTAAAAACGATGCAGCAAATATCAACACTGATATCCAAACAACCGTGCCAGAAAAACAAAAATACTAATTTTATCATTCAGCCTAAAAAGCCCCAAAATCATTTTGGGGCTTTTTGATTGGGTTAGGCATGTTGTCATAATAGCCATCATTTCAAAGTTATTTTTTTGAATTCAAATTATAGTGCACTTCTGTTATACTCAAGCCTTGTCCAACACGGCAAAACCCAATTTTTCTAAAATTTTCAATTGATTATTAACTTTACTAAGAGAAAGTAATATGGCTTTGATTTCTTTGCGTCAGCTTTTAGACCATGCAGCAGAAAACAACTATGGTGTTCCTGCATTTAACGTCAATAACTTAGAGCAAATGCGTGCCATTATGATGGCAGCGGATGAAACCAATTCACCTGTGATTGTGCAAGCATCGGCAGGCGCACGCAAATACGCAGGTGCCCCATTTTTACGCCATCTTATTTTGTCTGCCATTGAAGAATGGCCACATATCCCAGTGGTTATGCACCAAGATCATGGTACTAGCCCAGAGGTTTGCCAGCGTTCAATCCAATTGGGCTTTTCATCAGTGATGATGGATGGCTCTTTAAAGAGTGATGGTAAAACCCCTGCAGACTATGATTATAATGTGGCAGTGACGCGTGAAGTGGTAAAACTCTCTCATGCTTGTGGCGTATCGGTAGAAGGTGAAATTGGCGTTTTGGGTAGCCTTGAAACAGGTATGGCTGGCGAAGAAGATGGCGTAGGGGCAGAAGGTAAACTTGACCATTCACAGCTGTTAACCAGTGCTGATGAAGCTGAGCAATTTGTTAACGATACTCATGTTGATGCACTAGCGATTGCAGTTGGCACTAGCCACGGGGCGTATAAATTTACTCGACCACCTACCGATGATATCTTATCGATTGCACGTATCAAAGAAATTCATGCCCGTATTCCTAATACTCATCTTGTGATGCACGGCTCTTCAAGTGTGCCACAAGAATGGCTCAAAGTGATTAACGAAAATGGCGGCAATATCGGTGAAACCTACGGTGTGCCAGTTGAGCAAATCGTAGAAGCCATCAAACATGGTGTACGTAAAGTCAATATCGATACCGATTTACGTTTGGCATCAACGGGTGCGATTCGCAAATTCCTCACTGAAAACCCAGCAGAATTTGACCCACGCAAATATTTTGCCAAGACTATCGATGCCATGAAAGCAGTTTGTGTCGATCGCTATACCGCATTTGGTACAGCGGGTAATGCGGATAAAATTCGCCCAATTAGTCTAGAAAAAATGGTTAGTTTCTATAACTAAATACTAGAACTAAGTTTTAGCAAATGGCTAAAAAGCATAACATTCAAGTGGGTTGACTGAGGTTGCCCACTTTTTTATTGGATTAAATTATTTGTAGTGAGTCATCAATGATAGGATTAATTCAAGGGCAAGTGCATCATCTAATGGCACCTATGGTAGTGGTGATGACCACAGCGGGCGTTGGCTATGAAATTGAGGTGCCGCTCAATGCATTTTGCCAAGTACAATTAAATCAGTCCGTCACTTTGTGGACGCATTTTTTGGTACGTGAGGATGCTCAGTTGTTATTTGGGTTTTTAAGCCATAGCGATCGGGAAGTGTTTAGGCTGTTGCTTAAAGTCAATGGGGTCGGTGCAAAGATGGCGTTGGCGATGATGTCAACCGTCTCGGTGCAGGAGTTGCGCCAGTTTGTGATGAACAATGATGAGCTGGCATTGACGCGTATCCCAGGGGTTGGCAAAAAAACCGCACAGCGATTGATTGTTGAATTAAAAGACAAAATCAAACACTTAGGTGATACGTCAGGTTTTGCCCCTTCATTGCCATTAGAGACCGATAGTGGCAATGAAGGCATTATTATTGCTGAAGTCGAAGCGGGGTTGATTGCACTAGGTTATCGCGATAAAGAAGCGCAAGCTGCGATAAAACTGGCTAAATCTGCCATTGATTCACCGTTAACCATCCAAAATCTGCTTAAGGCATCTCTGAAAAATTTGGCGATGAATTAAAATTGCATAAAAAAAAGAGGCTCAAATGACCCTCTTTTTTTAACCGTTAACTTTATTCTTTCTCGGTTTTTGATGTCTCTGGCTGGGATAATAAGTTTTTTTCGAGATAATGAATGTTTTGCGCTTGTTTACAAAATGCCTGGTCTTGCAAAATTACATCGCGATGCAATGGCATATTGGTTTTGATACCGGTGATAATCAGCTCATCAAGGGCATGGCGAAGCTTGGCAATCGCTTGTTCACGGGTTTGACCATGACAGATTAACTTGCCAATCAATGAGTCATAAAAGGTAGGAATAGCATAGTTGGGATAAAGGTGCGAGTCAAAACGCACACCGCTACCATTTGGCATAAAGAAGTGGGTCACCGTGCCGGGCGAAGGCATGAAAGTTACAGGGTCTTCAGCATTGATACGGCACTCGATGGCATGACCGCGAATTTCGATTTCGTTTTGACGATACGATAACCCATAGCCAGATGCGATTTTAAGCTGTTCAACCACTACATCAATGCCGGTAATCATCTCAGTGACAGGGTGCTCAACCTGTACGCGGGTATTCATCTCAATAAAGAAAAATTGCTCGTCTTCATATAAAAATTCAAACGTCCCTGCACCGCGATAGTTAATTTGCTCACAAGCACGGACGCAAGCTTGCAAAATGGGTTCTTTAATGTCATCAGGAATCTCTGGGGCAGGGGCTTCTTCAAGCACTTTTTGGTGACGACGTTGTAGCGAGCAATCACGATCAAATAAATGAATGGCATTGCCTTCGCCGTCACCTAAAACTTGCACTTCGACATGGCGTGGGTTTTTTAAAAAGCGCTCCATATAAACGCTATCATCGCCAAACCACAATTCGGCTTCTTGTTTGGCGGCTTGCACTTGAGACAATAACTGCTCAAGGCGTTCAACCACGCGCATACCACGACCACCACCACCAGCTGCCGCTTTGATCAACAGAGGAAAACCAATGGCTCTAGCTTGTTCTTCAGCATTAGCCAGGGTGACGCTACCCACTGAGCCAGGGACGGTAGGCACACCGGCTTTTTTCATGGCGTTGATAGCCGATATTTTGTTACCCATTAAGCGAATGTGCTCAGGCGCAGGACCTATGAAGGTTAGCCCTGCCTCTTCCACGCGTTCGGCAAATTCAGCATTTTCAGATAAAAAGCCATAACCTGGGTGAATGGCATCAGCGCCAGAAATTTCTGCGGCTGTTAAGATAGTATCGATATTGAGATAGCTTTGACTGGCATTTGGCTTGCCAATACAGATGGATTCGTCAACGAATCGAAGGTGCATCAAGTTGTCATCTGCAGTTGAGTAGACGCCCACCGTTTGGATGCCAAGCTGCTTACAAGCGCGAACAATGCGAAGCGCAATTTCACCACGATTGGCGATCAGTAATTTTTTTATCATTGCTATCCCTAATTTTTATCGATAATCAAACTTCAAATAGACAAAAAAGTTAAAAATTAAGACTCGTAACGGACAATCGGTTGACCAAATTGCACCACATCGCCGTTTTGTACCAAGATTTCTGCAATGATACCGCTTTGGGTTGCTTCAAGCGGGTTCATGATTTTCATGGCTTCAATAATGCCTAAACTATCGCCTGCTTGTATCTGTTGACCCACCTTAATAAATGGCGCGTCATTGGGACTCGGTGCAACATAATACACCCCAACCATCGGTGATGTTTCTACCATGCCAGATTTTACAGGGGCAGCATTAGCGGTTGTCGTGGTGGCAGTAGTTGCTGTGATGGGTTGAATATTCGCTTGCGGTAAATGGCGTGAAATAGAGACCTTTTTATCGCCATCTTGTACGGTTAATTCTGCTAACGTTCGCTCTTCCATTAAGTCAATAAGTTGCTTGATTTTACTTATGTCCATATCCTAACTACCTTAAAATTATACGCTTCATAGACAACTAATTCATAGATTGCCGTATTGTAACAAGATTTTTCTAAAATAAATAGATATAGCAGGGTATATTTGTGTACGTTTGTACACTTAAAATTTGCTGCTATGTTGCTATTGATTTTAGGCTAAATTGTATTGCTACTGATATTTTTGAACCAGATAATTAAACGCTGCGGTATAACCAAAAGCGCCCATACCACAGATGACGGCTTCAGCTTTGTCACTGAAATAAGAATGCTGTCGAAATGGCTCACGCGTGTGGATATTGGAAAGATGAACTTCTATAAAAGGTTTATTCACGGCGAGTAGGGCATCGCGAATTGCTACCGATGTGTGAGTAAAGGCAGCGGGATTGATGATAATCGCGTCAATCTGCTCGTCAGGATTTGTGGTCAACAAACCGTGATGATGGATTTTATCAATGAGGGCAGATTCTTGATTTGTTTGAAAACAGGTGAGTTTAACTTGATGCTTGCTGGCTAGTTGTCTTATATCATCTTCAATATGTTGTAGGGTTTGAAATCCGTAGATTTCTGGTTCTCGCTTGCCAAGCAAATTAAGATTGGGACCATTTAGTAATAAAACATGGGTTAGTTGGGTCTTTGCTATTGCTGTCGTTGTCGTCATGATGATACTTCCTTTATTATAGTGGCTGATTTAAAATTTCCTCAAGTTTTTGCAACCTTAACTGGTCGATGGCTTCACCAATCTGTTTGCCGGTCAGCTCGCTTGCTACATCTTTGGCAGAAATTTGAGTTAATTGTGTTTTGATGGTGGCTAACAGCGCGGTTTGTTTGACCTGTTGATAAAGATGAACGACTTTCAAGGCTTGCTCTAAAAATGAGGTGTCTTTAAGGCTATTAGTTAATCTTAACAGTTCAAATAATTGCTCTGCAGTTAAGTGATCGAAATTTTTTAATTCATCAAAATGTTCAACAATAAATAACCCCAATCGCTCAGCGTTTTTTGGTACCTTTAAACCTTGGCAAAATTCTAAATACGTAGTGGTTCGGTTATTGTGTTGCTGGTGAGACTTAAAGCAGGTGGCTATAAGGGCGAATTTCATGACGTTGTCCGCTTGTTGCTCTCCCGCCATTCGCAGAGCAGATAACATCAATTGCCATTGCTTAGGATTATCAATCGATGCTTGATGCAGTTTTGGCATAATGACATCGAGGACATTGAGCTGATAAAGCGTGTCAAAATAAATATCCGACCAAGCCTGCGTTAACGCTTTTGACGTCTCTGACCATACCCGCTCAGCGACAAGATGACTCAGCTCACCCGCGGCCTTCATTTGGCTGGTAAGTTTAGCGGTTGATTCATCGACTGTAAATCCAAGTGGCGCATAACGACTGGCAAAACGGGCAAGGCGCAATACGCGTACCGGATCTTCTGTAAAAGCGATGGACACATGGCGTAATTTTTTTTGCTGAATATCTGCTAAGCCACCATACGGGTCGATGATATCGCGCACATCAAATTTACCCTGCTTAAAACCGCAGTCAAACAAGCCGTTGACTTCTATGGCCATGGCATTGATGGTGAGATCGCGCCTGACTAAATCCTCTTCTAAGGTGACAGCAGCGTCAGCGTGTACGTGAAAACCAAGATAGCCGTTACCGCTTTTACGTTCTGTGCGAGCCAGTGCATATTCGTCATGGGTGTTTGGATGTAAAAAAACCGGAAAATCGGCACCTACTTGCGAAAATCCCAGTTCCAGCATCTGCTCAGGCGTTGCGCCGACTACCACATAATCTTGTTCAGTGACCTCTCGCGCTAATACATAATCGCGTACCGCACCACCGACCAAATAAACTTGCATGATTACCCCGATGTTTTAACTAAATTAAACCCATAAAAAAACCAGTTTAGAGCACTAAACTGGTTTTATCAATCAACACAAAATTATTTTGCCAATTCTTGCGCTTGCGTTACCGCTACAGCAGTCATGTTGACGATACGACGTGCTGTCGCAGAAGATGTCAAGATATGCACAGGTCGTTGCGCTCCCAATAACAATGGACCGACAGTAACACTATTGGTCGCGGTTTTTAGCAAGTTAAATGCGATGTTAGCCGCATCTAAGTCTGGCATGATGAGTAGGTTGGCTGAACCAGTCAATTTGCTAAATGGGAATGAGGTATGGCGGATACGGTCATCAAGCGCGGTATCACCATGCATTTCGCCGTCAAACTCAAAATCAACATTCATATCGGTCAATAAATCATAGACTTGACGCATTTTTTTGGCGCTTTCAAAGTCAGATGAACCAAAGTTTGAATGTGATAGCAATGCCACACGCGGTTCAAGACCAAAGCGGCGGACTTCTTGCGCTGCTAATACCGTCATTTCCGCTAGTTGTTCAGCGCTTGGTTCTTCATGCACGTAAGTGTCAGCGATGAACAAGTTACGACCTTGAATCAATAAGGCATTTAACGCATAAAAATCTTTAGCATCTGCGTGTTTTTTGATGACGTTTTGCACGTAGTTTAAGTGCAAGTGATATGAACCAAACGTACCACAAATCATACCGTCGGCATCGCCACGTTCAACCATTAGCGCGCCAATCAAAGAAGTTTTACGGCGAACATCACGACGCGCCAATTCAACCGTCACACCATTGCGTTTGTTCATCTCATAATAAAACTGCCAGTAGTCTTTGTAACGTGGGTCGCTTTCGATGTTGACTAGTTCATAATTTTCACCTGCCACCATACGTAAGCCCAACCGCTGGATTTGGTTGGCAATAATGGTTGGGCGACCGATCAAGATAGGTTTTGCCAAGCCTTCATCCACCACCACTTGCACTGCCCGTAATACGTTTTCATCCTCACCTTCACAGTAAACGATACGTTTTGGTTCTTGTTTGGCACGGGTAAAAATAGGTTTCATCAAGAACGCCGAGTTATAAACGAACTCTGAGAGTTTATCGCGATAAGCACGCATATTTTCGATGGGTAGCGTGGCAACGCCAGAATCCATCGCCGCTTTGGCAACCGCTGGCGCAATCTCCAAAATCAAATTTGGCTCTAACGGCCCAGGGATTAGGTATTCACGACCAAAACGTTTGGTTTCATCCACCGTTTTTTGACCTTTTTGTGGGGTGGCTTCCACATGTGCCATGGCAGCAATGGCTCGCACGCAGGCAATTTTCATCTCTTCGTTGACGGTCGTGGCACCGACGTCAAGCGCTCCACGGAAGATATAAGGGAAACACAGTGCGTTGTTTACTTGGTTTGGATAGTCAGAGCGACCTGTGGCGATAATCGCATCGGGACGCACCGCTTTGGCGTCTTCAGGTAGGATTTCTGGGTTTGGATTGGCTAGGGCAAAGATAATGGGATCTTGCGCCATGCGTTTTACCATATCTTGGGTCAGCATGCCAGCGGCAGATAAACCTAAGAACATGTCCGCCCCTTCAATCACATCCGATAAGGTTTTGGCTTCGGTATCGCGGGCATAACGCTGTTTTGACTCATCGAGGTTTGCTCGGTTGCTGGTGATGATGCCTTTTGAATCGCCTACAAAGATGTGCTCTTTTTTTGCGCCCAACGCACAAATCAAATCTAAACAAGAAATCGCTGCGGCACCTGCACCAGATACCACAATTTTGATGTCTTCGATTTTTTTGCCGGTAATTTGTAGCGCGTTTAATAACGCGGCAGATGCAATAATCGCGGTACCATGTTGGTCATCATGGAACACAGGGATATTCATGCGTTTACGCAATTCTTTTTCGATATAAAAACACTCAGGGGCTTTGATATCTTCAAGATTGATACCACCAAAGGTAGGCTCTAAAGAGGCAATCGCTTCGATGAATTTATCCGGATCGTTTTGTGCCACTTCAATGTCAAACACATCAATGCCAGCAAATTTTTTGAACAGGACACCTTTACCTTCCATCACGGGTTTTGACGCCAAAGGACCGATATTCCCCAGTCCTAAAACAGCGGTACCATTGGTCACCACCCCGACTAAGTTGCTACGCGCGGTATAAAGCGCGGCTTTTTTTGGGTCTTTTTCAATTTCTAGACAAGGTACGGCAACGCCAGGCGAATAGGCAAGTGCCAAATCCCGTTGGTTGGCAAGTGCCTTGATGGGGGTAACAGAAATTTTACCTGGGCGTGGATTGGCATGATAATGCAAGGCGGCTTGTTCAAATAATTCTTTGTCTGATAAGCCATTGTTGGTCGGCGATAATTTATCCATAATATCCTTCATTGCGACAGTCATTTTCGAATCGTAGTGTTCGCTATTCTAGCACTATTGACAGATTGATGACTAGTTGAGTACCCGCAAAAAATAAAACTAGTGAGCTAAAAAATCACGCTAACGACTTTGTCTATCACCTCAAGATGAGCAGCTGACGCATATTTCAGGCGCATCTGCCAACGGTGGCTCGGTGTCACTTGGCTTGGCTAATGCACTGACTTGGTAAGGATTAGCCAGTAGCTGATACAGTCTATCCACCTCCCTCATGTCATTTTGTTCAGCCAATTCAATGGCTTGCTGTGCCATGCTGTTTCTTAGCACATACACGGGATTGTGGCTCATTACCAACTGCAAAGAATCCTGCTGTAATTTGGTATGATAGATAGCAATCCAATCCGCTAAGGTGGCATTGGGTTGACCGTTGCCGCTGCTAATTGAAATTTTCAACTGATTAAGTAAATTAAATTCATGTAATAGGTTTAATTTATCATTGGGCTTGGCGTCAGCAACGATCGCTACTAGCGCTCGCAAGCTGTTGGTAAAGTCAAGTTTGTTTTGCTGCATGATCTCTAAGTACTGCAAAGCAAAGTCACAGTTTTCTTCACTGATGGCTAAGCCAAATTTTTGGCAGAGACCTTGCTGATAATACTGATAAAAAATCTCACCAAAACTATCTAAAATATCGGTCAAATGCTCACGCGACAAAGTTTCTGGCGGATGATTGGCGGTCAGTTTTTCGCCATTAAGGCGTAAAAATAAGGTAATCAGACGTGACAAATTCCAAAGTCCAATGGATGGCTGGTTTTGATAAACATAACGCCCGTTGTAATCAGAATGGTTGTTGATCCAAATCGGATTAAAGCGCTCCATAAAACCGTAAGGACCAAAATCGATGGTCGCACCTGTGATAGATAAATTGTCGGTATTCATGACCCCATGGGCAAAGCCAATCAGCTGCCAGTCGGCTATGGTTTTGGCGGTTTTATCAACCACTTGCCGCAAAAAATCTTGAATGGGCGTGTCACTGTCAAAACACGGGTTAAAATAGGTTTTGATGACATAACGGGTAAAATACAGCAATAAATCAGGCGCATAATTTGCCACCCATTCAAAATGCCCAAAGCGAATATGGCAATCTGCGGTACGTAGTAGCGCAGCCCCGCGTTCACGTGTCTCACGGTTGACAGGGGTATCTGACACCACAAAACCCAGTGCGTTGCTAGAGCGAATACCCAAGCAATTAAGCGCATGACCCGCCAAATACTCTCGCACTACGCTTCGAATCACCGCACGACCATCCCCCATGCGCGAGTAGGGGGTTAATCCTGCCCCTTTCAGATGCAAATCGGTCAACTCTCCGTCTTTATCGATTACCTGCGCGAGTAATAGACCACGACCATCGCCTAATTGCCCTGCCCATTGCCCAAATTGGTGTCCAGCATACGCCATGGCTAACGGTTCAAAGCCGTCGGGAACCATGTCACCGCCCAAGATTTCAATCCAATGCTGCCTTAAAAACTCATCATCTGCCCAACCAACTTGGTGGGCGACTTGCGGGTTAAAATGCCCTGCTTGCGGGTTGGTGAGTGGTTTGGGAGGTTGTTTATGATAAAGCCTTGGATCGAGCGTGGCATACGAGTTTTCGATTTTCATAATTTTTCCATTTTTATAGGCATGACTAATCTGGACGTTAAATGCCCCCTGTTTAGGGCGTTTTAAGTCATTAATTGCGCTATAATAGCGCGTTAACGGCAGGCTGAAAATTTGATTAAGCTTGCTGACGTTGTTTAAAATTTATATTTTACTATACCTTTATCCGACGATAGGGTCTGTGCAATAACTGTGCATGAGTCAATGTCGCTGTAAAATTCACTTTTTGCTGTGATAATTTTTTGCTGTCATCAAGCGTTACTTGATAGAAAATCCGCTTAAAAAAAAGCAGTTAAAAAACTACCTAAAAAGCCACATACTTAAAGGAAGGTCATGCTTGCGTTAGATCTGAACAATCCCAACAATGTCTATCTCGTTCAATCGGGGTTTAATGTCCAAGATATCGAAAAATCGCCTACCTTGGTCAATTTGCTCAATCGATTCCAAGGTAACTTACTCATTGATGAGCAAGATAGCACTGTCGCTGTCGGCGCAAAAGCCTACGGCAATACCATTCATATTGCTAAAAGTTATAAAAATTTTTTGAACATCGCCCATGAACTAGGGCACGCAACCGGTCAATACCAACAAATCAATAGTGATAAAGACAATTTGTATCAATTCGATACGCCACAAGCCTATGGCATGGCACGCGCCAAAGCAGAGGGTGAGGCAACTTATTATGAGTTTTTGGTGGCAAAAGAATTAGGCTATCAACGGTTTGTCAAACCCTTGTGGCTTGATAACGCGGCAAAACCGCAAGATAAAGATGTGTTTGCACAAGTAGATGAAATCATGCGCCAAGCTATCAGTGAAAACGACAAAATAACCCAATTGGCAGTCCTCAACCAGAGCATGTTGCCCAGTGGGCAGCTTCATGCGCCACTTTATACGTATGATGAATACAATACCTTGGTGTTTTTGAATAACCGTTTTGCCATTTCGCGTATATCGCAAGATTATCAGCAAGCATTTGGCAAGCCACTGGATTGGAACAGTTATGAAGCCAAATCCCTTGCCAATAAAGCTAACCAGCATTTTGGCACCTTAGCTAATGACGTCATCATCAATCACCATATTGACGGTTCTGTACTTGGAAAGCAGGGTGTAGGGGATTTATTATGGGGTAGTCAGGGGGACGATGTGCTAGTGGGTAATAGCGGTCAAGATAGGCTGCTAGGCGGTGCTGATGATGATGTGCTCATCGGCAATGCCGGTGATGATCTGCTGGTGGGTGGCACGGGCAATGATTTATATTATTTCACCAAAGGATTTGGTCATGATACCATCATCAATGTGGGCGGTGGCAAAGATACCGTTTATCTTGCGGATAGAGGCTATGACGAGATCAGCTTGGTCACTCAAGAAAAGCAGGATTTAACGCTGGATTTTGCAACTAGTTTGCCCAATGACAATAAGAATAATGATAAGCCGACTGACGATCAACTTACCATCAAAGATTTTTATTTGGGCGGCGATAACGCCATTTTAGCCATCGGTTTTGCAAAAAGCGGCAACGCCAACCCTGCGATGCTGATGCCAATCCGTCAATTAACTGGTCAATTAACAAATTTTGGCTCAGTCGCGCAGCGTGATATGACTGATTATCAGCCAGTGCTGCAAAAATCTCTTTTACAATTGGGCAAAGTCAATCTTACTGCTACAAACGATAAATAAGCGGTTTGTCACACAACCGCAAAAAGCCAATGCAAGGAAATGCGATGTTACCATTAGAAATTAAATATTTGCAAAACGCTCAATATGAACCCACCCATGCAGCGATGCTGGCACGCGTGTTATCGCGTATCGAGCAAAAAAAATCTGCCAGCAGCGAGCAGGCGCAGCTTAGCGCTGATGAGTTATGGATTGTGGACCACGAAAATGTGTTTACACTGGGTCAAGCGGGCAAACCTGAACATATTTTGCAAAGAGATAATACCCCCATTATCCACACCGATCGTGGCGGTCAAGTCACTTGGCACGGTCATGGGCAGTTGGTGGTGTATTTTTTATTTGATTTAAATGCGTTGGGGTGGGGCGTGCGCGATTTGGTCAGCAAAGCTGAAAACATCATCATTGATGTCATCACGCCTTATTTGCCGCCAGATTTTTATGCCAAAGCGCGTGCGGATGCACCAGGGGTGTATGTGTATAACCAAGACGATTTAGAACTTGGTAAAATTGCGTCATTGGGATTTAAGATAAAACACGGCTTTAGTTATCATGGCATCGCCATCAATGTACAAAATGATTTGACCCCGTTTCAAATGATTAACCCTTGTGGCTATGCCGGCATGACCATGCTGCGTCTAGCAGATTTTGCGGATGTGGATTATCAAGCATTTACCCAACAATTCATCAACCGTGTCAACCAAGAACGTCAATTTAGCCTAAGCAAATAAAATTTTACTAGAGGCTTAAATATAAGCGCCTTTAATATAAATGTCTTTAATTCAACGATTGGTTAGAGTAGGTGATGCCTTTAGCTTCATACACTTGGTAAGTCGCCTGCAGTAAGTCATCAATATACGGATTGGATTGGTGTGCCAACACATTCATAAAAATCGGGGTTGTCGCATCTTCGTGACGTAGACGATGATAATGAATTTGCTCAGTACGGACGGTTTTTAAACTATCAGGTACTAAGGTGATACCTTCACCTGCCGCCACCAAGCCCAAAGCGATTTGGATATCGCGCACTTTGGTGGTCAAATGAGGTGACAACTGATGGCGAGCAAACAAATACATGAGTTGGTCAGTTTCGCCATTAAATAGCGGATTTTGCAGGATTGGCAAGGGCGTGCGATGATACAAAATAAGCGTATCTTCTAGCAGCTCTTTGAATGCGATGCCGATATCATCCGGGCGTAATGCCAAGGGGTGCGCCATTGGCAGCGCCACCACGAAGCGTTCATGACGTAAAAATATCTGTTGTACAAAGTTGTCATTGTGCCGAAATCTTCCAAACCCCACATCAATGTCTCCCGACTTTAGCGCTGACATTTGCTGCTCTGAATTGATTTCGACCAGTTTGATATCCAAATTGGGGTGTCGCTGTTTGACTGTAGAAATAATCTCAGGCAACAAACCATATAGCACCGAGGCGACAAATCCAATCGTCAAATGATTGCTTCGATGCGGCTGGGCAAAGCGCCGAGTCAACTCACGGGCTTGCTCAAGTTGTAATAATATTGGCTCAATCTGTGCCAAAAAAAAATGCCCCGCTGCTGTTAAAGTCATTGGGCGGTGATAGCGATCCAGCAGTTCGACACCCAGCTCGCTTTCAAGTTGCTGGACATGGCGGCTTAACGATGGCTGTGATATAGCCAAGGTTTTGGCAGCTTGGCTAAAACTGCCTGCTTTTGCCACTACCACAAAATAGGTAAGTTGGGAAATATCCATATCAATACTCAATGATCATTACAGCGTTGTGTTATCGGGGTTAAAAACTGTTTACTCATTCAATAAATTTGCTATCAAGCCAAACCGTTAAATCAATGTCACTAAATCAATGTTACAAAAAATGTCAAATTTATGTCCCCATTTCAAGATATTCTAACCAGTATATTATAGAATTTGGGCAATACTACGTTAAAAATATTATGCTAAAAACATTAAGCTAAAAACATTAAGCTAAAAACATTAAGCTAAAAAAACAGTTTAAACCTCTAGATTAAGTTGCTCATTATGGCCATCCGTCTACCCAAGCCAAAAAAAGCCCAGTCTTTACCTCCGATTGAGCCCAGTTTCGATAATATGCATCAAGTTGATGAAATGCAAGCTGATGAAATAATTGCAACTGAAGCTAGTACGTCTTTTGTCACGTTAACCGAGATACATGAAGGCTTTAATAATCGTCGGTTTTTTGATTGGCACGGTCGGGTTAGCCGTGTTCAGTTTTTAGCGTATTCCACCTTCAATGCGTTGATAGCATTAATGCTGGTCGCTTTGTTATTTGTGATGATTGGTGGCTTTCAGGGCATGGTGAATGCCAGTAGTGAGCAGTTGCCTATGAGTTTGCTTGGCGCAAGTAGTGTGGGTGTGGCAGTTTTGTTTTATCTACAGCTTGCCGTTAGCAAACGACGCTTCAATGACCTTAACAAAACAGGGTGGCTTGCGCTATTGATGCTAGTGCCTGGGGTAAATATCTTAGTTTACCTTTACCTGCTAGCAGTCGAAGGAACGGCAGGCGCCAATTATTATGGCTTACCTGCTAGACCTGCTACCCAGTTAAAAACGGTACTAATGGTATTGATTCCGCTTTTAGTCATATCACTCATCGGTTTGTTAACCCAAGTTGTCGTGCCCAGCTATCAGAGTTATCACAGTGATCAAGCGATGAAAAATAGTAGAGACGCTCAAAACAATGTCATTGTAACGGCAACAAAACCTAGCCAATCGGCGCAGACATTGCCTGCAACTGCTTCAGCGGTTGCTGCCTCGACCACTCAACCAGAGAATTTAAGAACAGAAGCGGTGGTAATTACCGGTGAGCAATTAGGAAACGGCGTAGCTTCCACCCCACAACCCACCGCGCCAGCGAACGTCAATCCCGCTACAACCACCAATCAAGTATCAGACACGCTCGCCAACACCCCAAGTATGACTAATCAGATGCCTGAGGCGCCAATTGACACCGCTAATCCCAATACCCCAAATCCTAATAGCTCAAATCCCAATAACCTAAATCAAGGTTCAAATGAGCGCGCGCAGACGGGCAGTAATCCAACAACGAATGCCCCTAATAGTCAAGGGGTGGTTTCTTATGAAGACTTTGTCAAAGCCTCTGAACAACAAATATTTATCGATAGAAGATAATTTGTTTAAAGCTAAGGCTAAATGAATGCTTTAATCCTGACCAAAGTGTAAATTGATTGTCAATAAATTTAACTATGCACGATTTACAAACGGTTTCAAATCTGCACATTTGCTAATACAAGTTAGCTAAGTATAACAAAACCACAATCAAACCTATGATTAAATAACGCCGCGATATCCCTATAATGTTACCTATCAAGAAGGGGTATTTAACATGAAGATTAACAAAACACATGGCAATATAAGGAGTGGCTTAGCATCTCAAAATTTGGCGTCTCAATTAGTTTTTGCTGACGTGCTTGAGCATGATTATCGCCAAGCGACCGTCAAATCGTTATTACCGAGTTCGACTAATCCTCAAACTTATTTGGCAGATTATTCATCTAATTTTTTTACCATAAAAGATGAGGACAATCACTTAACAAGAGACTTACGATTTAAAGATATTTTTAAAAAGTCTGCAAAGTTACCAAGAAAATCAGCCATAGATGATTCGACGGATGATTTGACAACCGATAACAAAATCGATAATGAATCTTGGCGACATCATCGTAAATGGCTTAGTGTCGTCTTTATGATTTGGTTTTTTTTAGCGGTTGGTTTATTGCTAAACGCTGCCTACTATTAACTAAAACTATTAGTTACAACAGTTTTTTAGATGAATCATTGCATTTCACCATGTAATGATTTTTTTTGGCTCAAATGCATGAAAAAAGTTTTATAATGAAGCAATTGTGATAAACCAACCAGTTAAAAGGAAATCGCTTGCTAGTCACTCAAACGGATGCTAATACGCAAACTATCGATTCAACACTCGATAATCAAACTAGAACTAAAAACAATACAATCATAGACTTGCTTGCGCTTATTACCGATACCATGCCGCAGTGGAAAGTGCATCGGTGTCAAGTGACGGACGGGGTTATCTCACAGCACCTGCCTATGAAATTTATTTACCATTATGAGTATTTATCCGACCTGCTCAAACTGCAGCATCCGTTAAATGGTCAATTGTTAGCAAGCTTTGATCGATTGCTGACGCGAGAGCAATTTGCGCAAATGCTTGGCATTCATCTGAGCCAAGTAGTCAATCCTTGGCAAATAAAGTTTGCTGGCAAATTGGTGGTGTTTTACCAACAACCTGATATTGCCTTGCGTTTGCATTGGGTGAATACTAGCAAAGCATTTGAGCCTATCTACCTCTCATCAAAATTATCTCAAACAGAAGCTTTGCCCTATGCGATTGATAATGCTTTTACCAATTGGCAGATTACCGGGGTAGAAATTATTCAAAAAAATCCGCAGGTTGAGCTTGTGTATGACGGTGATGAAACCAATGGCACCCAATCCATTTTGCCTTCCGCCCAATTTGTGCCCGTGCCTACGCCGTTAGCCCATTGGATGATGGCATATTTTCAGTCGCATCCTGTCATTGCCAATGAATGGTTGGCACTAATCAAATCAGAAGCGCAATTTTATGCCCGAACACAGCAGTTTATTGCCGAGCCATGACTTTTATAAGTAGCTTTTTAGCCTTAGCTTTTAGTCATAGCAGCCATGCCATTATCAATACTAGCGAAGCCCCAAAATTTTTATACGATTAGCCAATGTTATTGGTTACAATATGCTTATGTTAATTCTAGTGCTCGACCTTATAATTGCACTAGTTTTTGGTTTCAATCGGGTATTGCTGGCAGGCTGTTGACAAGCTGTCATCAAAATATTTAGTGATTTATATTTAAATTTATATTTAGTGATTTGGATGGTTGGGAAAGCATAACTTATGGAAGGCTCGATTGATCTCGTTAGTTTGGTAACGCACGCCAGTATTTTCGTCAAAATTATCATGGGTATTTTATTATTTGCTTCTTTATTGTGTTGGGTCACTATTTTTCGTTTAAGTAGTCGCTTGGCAGTTGCCTCGCGCGCGGATAATTATTTTGAGAACACCTTTTGGTCAGGGGTTGAATTGCCGACCCTATACAAAGGCGTTCAAGGTAATCCTGATAGAAGTGGACTTGAGCAAATCTTTTTTATTGGCTTTAGTGAGTTTTTAAAACTGCTCAAAAATACCCAAGCCCGTAGTGAAATTATTGAAGGCGTGGAGCGCAAACTTCGCGTTGGCTTGGGGCGTCAACAGCTCGAGCTTGAGCAAGGATTGCCGTTACTAGCCAGTATTGCCTCGGTCTCGCCTTATATCGGTCTGCTTGGTACGGTCTGGGGGATTATGACGGCTTTTATGGGCTTATCGACTTCTTCGCAAGCCACATTGGCTGCGGTTGCCCCTGGTATTGCCGAAGCCTTGATTGCCACGGCGCTCGGCTTGTTTGCTGCGATTCCAGCGGCACTGGCTTTCAACCACTTTACCGCAAAAAACGATAAAGTTTATCAAAGTCGTAGCTTGTTCTGTGATGAGATGACAGGTATGTTGTTGCGACAAACTGTGGATACGGCTACCAACTTACCGACAGGGATGAATTCACCTGCCATGATGCCACCGCTCGCTCGCTAGATAAATAAACGCTAAATGCTAAATCTAAATGAATGTTAGATAAATTTTATTGAACAACTTGACACTATGAAAGCAAACCCTTACAGCCGTAACCGTCCACAAAAACTCAATGCAAGTATGAATGTGGTGCCTTACATTGACGTTATGTTGGTGCTGCTTGTTATATTTATGGTGACCGCGCCCATGCTAACGACGGGGGTAGATATTGATTTGCCAAAAGCGCAGACCAAATCACTACAGCAAGGCACGCAGTTACCGGTGATTGTGTCACTAAAATCTGATGGACAACTATATTTAAGTACCCAAGACAAAACCGATGAGCCAATGAGCGAAGAGGTACTAATCGCCACTTTGAATAATTTACAATCTCAGCCTCAATATCAGTTCGATGGTAAGCCCAATGTCAATGTGATGATTAATGCCGATCAAAATAACCAATATGGGGATATTATCCAATTGATGGCAAACTTGCAGCAAGCGGGCATTCAAAAGGTTGGCTTGTTAACGGCACCGCCAAAACCAGCCAGCAAGTAGCCTTTTAATCAAGCAGCTTTTTAACGAAGTGGCTTTTTAATCAAATAGCCTTTTAATACGGTGAGCTTTTAATTTTTGGTTGAACATTTTTGCTAGAATAAGGAAATACTGAGACGATGTATGCTGAAGTGACCTCAGTCTATGTACCCGTCAAAACACCCGATTACCCGGTATGGGCGATTGTGCTCAGTGCCATTGCCCATGCGTTGGTGGTTGGGTTATTGTTTTTCTTTTATCATAATGCGCCGCCCGCGCCTATGGAAACATCGTTGATTACCCCCGAGCAGTTGTCGGCGATGCAAGGGCAAATCAAAGCCAATCAACAAAATGCGCTTGCGCTAAACCAAGCCACGGATGGCGAGATGGCTGGTGCGCCCAAACCGTCTTTAAACTCCCAAACCCTATCAACTGTGCCAATGAACCCGCCCCCTTCGACTTCAACCAATCAAATTGAAACGGTGAAAGATAATTTGGCCGCCAAGCAGGCGCAATGGGAAAAAGAGCAGGCGCTATTTGCTGAAAAGCTAGACCGGGAAGTAGCAGCTGAAAGACAGAGTGTGATTGATGAATTAAACCAGCGCAATGAAACCCAGCACCGAAATCTGCAAGATTATAAAATTGCCGAAAGCAATATTGATGAGGTAAAAAACGAAATACGCGCCAACAATGCCGCCTATAATAAAAGTCTCAATGCCAATAGCGAGCGGCAAAGTGACAATAGTATCAAGTCACTGGATTTGGGTAAAGATGGTCACTCTACAGGTGCAGGGCAATCACAATCATCTGGCGCTCAAGGTTCCAGCAGACGTGGTGGTGCATCGGGTGGGAGCTCGGCAGGCTATGTCAGCCAAGTCATGGCGATGATTGATGCAAACTGGAATGTACCAACCAATAGTAATGGCAATTCATTAACGGCGTCATTTAGCATTGCTGCGGATGGTACAATTAGTAATATTACTATTCGCGGCAGTAGTGATGCCGCTTTTAAAGCAAGCTTACAACAAGCAATCAACCAATCAAGTCCACTGCCACCCCCGCCAAATGGGGCAAGAAGCATGACGGGCAATTTTAGAGCCAAATAGTAAAGCTAAGTAGTGTTGTAGCGTCTAGCCTTGCGCAATCTTTTTTGGCGATCAAAACAATGCTATTATCTGAAAACCACTTTTTTAATAATTATAAATATTGCAGGCTAATTATGAACCATACTCTTTTGAAAGCGGCAATCATTGCCTTGGCTACCACTGCGATGCCACCTCTAGCGAACGCTGCCGATAATGTTGACTTTACTCTAGTCAAGCAGGCACCACGGTCTAACTTGCAAGTCGCCATCGTACCATTTGCTGGCGCGGAGAGTATCTCAGGGATTGTCACCAATGATTTGACCAATTTGGGGCAATTTACTTTAGATAGTAATTTGCCAGAGCGACCTCATAGTAGTCGTGAAGTCACTTTGCCTGTCTGGCAGCATAAAGCCGTCCCTTATTTGGTGGTTGGCAATACGCGCAGCAACCGTGGCAATGTTGAAATTAATTTTGAAGTGATTAATGTGGCGACAGGCGAGGTGATGCAGGGTCTGCAAACCGTCACCAGCAAAAATAACTCGCAAAGTTTGCGTATGGCAGGGCATAAGGTTGCTGACCGTATCTATGAGATATTGACAGGCATCAAAGGCGATTTTTCTGGGCGTATTGCGTATGTGGTGGAAACAGGCAAGCCTAAAAATCGTGTGTCACGTTTGGTCATTTCTGATGTGGATGGGTTTAACCCCAAAGTGATTTATGAGTTTAACGGTACCATTAAAACCCTAAATACCTCTGCTGACAATCAAACTTTCACTTTCCAAGTTCAGCCCGACACGCTAGGCTATCCGCAGGTCATGTCTGCCAATATTGTCAGCGGGGCAGTCAGCAATTTGACGAATTTTAAAGCCATGAACTATGGCGCGTCTGTGAGTAAAGATGGTCGTGTGATATTTAGTAGCAGTTTTGAGAACGGCATACCGCAGATTTATTTGGCGCAAGGTGGCAATTCTCGTCGCTTGACCAATGACCCTGTGGGGGCTATTTATCCTAGTTGGGCGCCTGATGGGCAATCATTTGTCTATACTTCAGATAGAGCGAGTGGTAAAAAAGGCGGTAATAAAGGTCAAATTTATCTCTACAATCTGGCAACCGGTAGTGAGCAGCGTTTGACAGGCGGCGGACTGAGCAGTATGGGGCGTATCAGCAATGATGGTAAAAAAATGTCCTATTTGTCGGGTGCCAATCAAGGCGTGGTGATGGATCTGGGTTCGCGCTCGGTAACCGCTGTAAATAATGTTGGGTTAAGTGAAGCCCCAGGTGTCTCACCCAATGGACAACATTATATTTACTCCAATAAAAATGTCATTACCATCGTATCGAATGGCAAATCCATCAGTATTAGCCCATCCCAAAATGGCGTACCCAATGGCTTGATTTATGGACCACTTTGGCTCAATCCAGATGCCAATAATGTTTTGCCGTAGCCTAGCCACAAATAACATGAAATATGTTTATCCCTTACCCCGTTTATGGTGCGCCGCTGTTATGGCAATTGTCATGGCAATTAGCTTGGCGATAACAGGGTGTCAGACCATACGCTCCCCATCAACAACCTTATCTACCACCTCCTTGCAAAGTTCGACCTCATTGCCCAAAGTCATAGCGACTGCGCCAACCAATTTGTCTGACGTTCATGCTAGCCAGCTGTCAGGCAAGTTAATTTTTATTTATTTAACCGGATTTGGGGAAAATCGCCAAGCGCAGCTGATTGAGACCCAAATCGATGGCAGCAACTCAAAGACTTTGTATAAGGTCAATGGGACGATAATGAGCTTATCATCCAGTCGCTTAGGTGACCGCCTGATTTTTACGGTTCAAGCAGGCAAAAGTTATCCTAAAGTTGTTATCCTTGATAGAGCGACTTTGCAAGTCACTGATGTTTCTGATGTTTCTGATGTTTCTGAGGTGTCGGGGGTTTCTGCCAAACGCACCCATAATTTTAGTGGGGCAATCTCCCCCGATGGACGCCAATTGTTACTAGCAAATAGCCAAATGGGCAATCCAGAGATTTTTTTGACCGATAGCAGCGGCAATATAAAACAACAACTGACCCAGCAACCAGCGATTGATTTAGCCCCTGTGTGGCTGCCAGATGGTAAATCCTTTATATTTACGTCGGATAAAGCCAAATTTTTACAACCGCAACTTTATCAATACTATTTTGCAAAACAACAATTTTTGCCTTTAAACTTGCCGGGTAAAACCAATGCAATAGCTCGGATTAGTCCCACAGGGCGTTTGATAACTTATGTCAGCGATAATAGCCAAGGCAGGCTCGCAGATATGGCAACTAAAAAAAGTATCGCTATCAATAATGAAGGATTGGCTGAACCTGCCAACTTTTCACCCGATGGCAACTATTTGTTGTATTCGGCAAAAAATCGCATAAAAATCATCCCAGTACCAACCTTTGAGATGTTGACACCGCAACAATCCCCTGTTAGCTGGACGATCGAGTTTGCTGATAGCAATCACCAACCATTTACCATTCGAGAGCCGATTTGGGTAAACTATTAATTATCAATAACAATCAATTGAAATTCTATACTACGACCCGATAAAAAAAGTAATAATCATTGATGGAAAATTATAATGAACCTAGAAAAACCAACAGATGCTCACACACCTGACCCAGCCACCCCACAATTTGGTAGTGGGGTGAATGGTTATCCATCAGCGTTACCGCAATACACGCAGCTTAGTCAAAACTTACCGGTGACCCAAAGCCAAATCAGTTATAACCACATTACTTATGCGTTGGCGCTGTTTAGTTATTTTACCGCGGGACTGACTTGGATTATTCCGATTGTGATGAATTACTTAAAGCGTGATGAGGCTAGGAACACGTGGCTTTATAGTCACTTTGATTGGCAAATCAAAACCTTTTGGTACAGCATATTTTTTTGGGTGATTGGTTTTGTCATGGTGATTTTTGCGACTGGCGGGTTATTTTTTGGCGCCGCCGTTGATAGCAATCATACGATGGGTGGTAGCTTTATTGTCGGTGCTTTAGGCGGCTTGATAATCGTTGCCACAGTCTTATGGCATCTGTATCGCATTATTCGCGGTTGGATTGCGTTGGCAAATGGTCGAGCCGTGCCTTAACCTTCGATTAAAAGACGTTAAAAGCTAACTCCTGCAATTTAAACCCCGTGTTAACAGCTGAATAACAGTTAATATAGCAGTTAAGGTAAAGAAAATTGCAGGTGTTTATTTAGCGTCAACACTGATATAATAGCTTTTCTGATTTTGACGAGATAGTCATCACATAGCGCGTTAACGGGTGCTATCTCTCAAGCTAAATAGGTTAGTTCTGCTTGTATAAAGGGCAGAGTCAATTAGATTCACCCATGCAATGTGAGTGCTTATTCAACTATGTATGCCTTTCTTCGTCCGTTCTTATTTAATACCGATCCTGAAAAAGCCCACGAAATCACGTTATCATTACTCGAAAAATCGCAAAAATTTGGGATGCTCGGGTTTTTGTACGGTAAACAAGAATTAACAACCGAATGTATGGGGTTAACCTTTACCAATCCGGTTGGTTTGGCAGCAGGGCTTGATAAAAACGGTGAATATATCGATGCGTTAGCGGCATTGGGTTTTGGCTACATCGAAATTGGTACGATTACCCCAAAACCACAGCCTGGCAATGACAAACCCCGTCTATTTCGTATCAAAGAAGCCCATGCCATTATCAATCGCATGGGATTTAACAATAAAGGCGTTGATTATCTCATTGAGCAAGTCAAGCGTGCAAAATATCAAGGCATTTTGGGTATTAATATCGGCAAAAATGCCAGCACGCCTGTTGAAAATGCCCTAGATGACTATATTTATTGTCTAGAGCGCGTGTATCCTTACGCGTCTTATATTACGGTAAATATCTCCTCTCCCAATACCAAAAACCTGCGTGACTTGCAAAGTGGTGATGCGCTTACGGCGCTGCTTGATGGTATTAAATCACGTCACAGCCAACTGGCTACCCAACATCAGTATTATGTGCCATTGGTACTGAAAGTTGCCCCAGATTTGGAAGAAGACCAAATTGATTATATTGCCAAAGAATTGGTGCGTTTTGATATTGATGGGCTGATTACCACCAATACCACCTTAAGCCGTAATGGGGTAGAAGACTACAAAACCAGTCAAGAAGCAGGCGGGCTATCAGGTCGACCGCTCAGTCACCGTAGTACCCAAGTCCTTGAGCGGTTTGCCGAACGCTTACCGAGCTCAGTTGCGCTTATTGGCGTAGGCGGCATTGACAATGGTCAACGTGCGGTTAAAAAGATTGAAGCAGGTGCGGATTTGATTCAGCTCTATAGTGGTTTGATTTATGAAGGGCCAGAGCTCATTCAAACCTGTGTTGAAGCCATTGACGGTTATCGTCTAAGCCAACATTCACCCTCTACTTTGTAAATCCCATGATACGAGCTTGACCCGATGACTTTGTTAGATATGGTAGTGTTGTTTGTATTGTTTATGGGGTTGTGGCAGGGATTTAATAATGGCTTGATGCGCTCACTGGTGAGCATGTTTGGTTGGCTATTGGCGCTGCTGCTCGCCAGTTATTTGGCAAAACCTTTAGCCCCGTTTTTTGTGTCGCTGACGGGCTCAACTGGCCTTAGTATCATTGCGGCATTCTTGGCAATTGGCTTATTTGTCATTGTGGGACTGCAGATTGTATTATGGGTGATGAGTAAAACTTTGCAAGGTCTTAGGCTGAGCATCCTAGATAAATTGGCGGGCGCGGGGTTTGGCTTGGTCAAAAATTTGGTCATTGTGTTAATGGTGCTCAGTTTATTGGCACCCTTTGTCAGTCAACGTGACTTTTGGCAGCAGTCTAAGTTTGCCAAGGCGTTACTGCCACTGGCACCTTTTGCGACACAACTCACCCAACAGCTTGCGACCACGCTCGGTAAAACCGCTGCCGATAAAATGGGTCAATAGTGGGGCAAATGGGTCAATAGCATAGGTAAGTTTGACTGACGGCTAAAGTATTGTAATTGTCAGCCGGCAAAAAAGGTAGTTTCATTCAATTTTCATTAGGTCTCTTTTCATCAGGTCTTAGAGCCATCCGTGAAAAATCAAAGGGGTAAAATATGTGTGGAGTTGTCGGTATAGCCGCTCACAGTGAAGTTAATCAAATGCTATACGATGCGCTGACTATGCTGCAGCATCGTGGGCAAGATGCCGCAGGTATTGTGACATGTCAAGATGGCCGTCTGTTTTTGCGTAAAGAAAATGGCATGGTGCGCGATGTGTTTATGACCCGTCATATGATGCGTCTTGTCGGTCACCAAGGCATCGGGCATGTACGCTACCCAACGGCTGGTACGTCTAGCAGTGCGGAAGCTCAGCCTTTTTATGTCAATTCGCCGTATGGTATTACCTTAGCGCATAATGGTAATTTGACCAACGCCGAAGAGATTGCCAAAGAACTGTTTATGGAAGATATGCGCCATATTAACACCGATTCTGATTCAGAAGTTTTGCTCAATGTGCTAGCGCATGAAATGCAAAAACTCGGTATCCAGCATCCAAGTCCCGACGATATTTTTGAAGCGATGACATCCGTCTATAAACGTATCGAAGGTGCGTATGCGGTAGTTGCTATGATTACGGGCTATGGTATTTTGGCATTTCGTGACCCCAATGGTATCCGTCCGCTGATTTTTGGTCAACGATTAGCGGAAAATGGTGGCTTTGAATATGTGGTGGCATCTGAGTCAGTTGCGTTAACCGCATTGGGTTTTGATATCGTGCGAGATGTGAAGCCCGGTGAAGCGATTTTTATTGATGAAAACAATAACTTCTTTAGTCGCCAATGTGTCGAAGCCAAAGAGTTTAGACCTTGCATTTTTGAATACGTCTATTTTGCCCGCCCAGATTCGATTATTGATAATATTTCTGTTTATAAAGCGCGTATGCGTATGGGCGAGACTTTGGCGCAGAAAATCATCAAAGAATGGGGCGAAGATCACGGGATTGATGTGGTTATTCCTATTCCCGATACCTCACGTACTTCTGCGATGGAGCTTGCCCAGCATCTAGGGGTGAAATACCGTGAAGGCTTTATGAAAAACCGTTATATCGGTCGCACCTTTATTATGCCAGGTCAACAGCAGCGCAAAAAATCGGTGCGTCAAAAATTAAGCGCGGTGCCTTTTGAATTTAGAAATAAAAACGTATTGTTGGTCGATGATTCAATTGTACGTGGCACGACTTGCCACGAGATTATCCAAATGGCACGTGATGCAGGCGCCAATAATGTGTATTTTGCCAGTGCAGCGCCACCGGTCAAATATCCCAATGTGTATGGTATTGACATGCCAGCGCGCAATGAACTGATTGCCTCAGGTCATAGTGTGGAAGAAGTGTGTAAAATCATCGGTGCGGATCGTTTGATATTCCAAGATTTGGATGATTTGATTGAAGCGGTGCAAGACAAACACAGCGATGCCAAAAAATTTGATTGCTCGGTATTTGACGGCAAATACATCGCCGGTGGTATTGATGAGGACTACTTGGATGAATTACAGCGTAAACGCAGTGATAAAGCCAAACAGAAAAAATCTGGGATACAAGACGTGGCTGATACGCCTGTGGATATCGTCGGGGTGCAAACCGAAGTTTAAAATATCCCTCACAAAAAAAGCCCAAGTAGGGCTTTTTTTTATGGCTATAGAAAACCTATCAGATTCAATCCCCATAAAAACCCGTTAAGGCTAGCAATCCCCACCAGCATACTTAGCAGTAATTGTTTTTTCCAATGATAGCTGAGCAATACCACTACCAGCGCCAATATTTCTGCCACAAGTAATGGCGATAAGCCCAGACTCATACTCATAGCGTTGGGCATAGCCTTGGGCTGCTGCCAATGCAAGGAGGTTAAAATCAACAGCGTCATCACCGATAATGGCAATGCTTTATTCACCGCGAGCAACAAAGGGGCATCCAATAAGCGCTTTGGCAAAATTATCGGGGTGATGCGGGTGAGTAAAGTCACTAAAGCCATGGCAAAAGTAGCGGCGACTAAATAAAAGTTATCAGGTGGTGTGTTCATAATATTCTAACGATTAATCAAATAAATTTTTCTATAGGTGAACTGTCAGAGAGCTTGCTGATGAGTGGATTTATTGCTCATAAAAAATTGGATGATAATGAGTCCCAAACTCACGCAAATCGCTGATAGTAAAAGCCAATCGGATATAAAATAAAACGCCGCTATAAATGCAATGATGGCGATGAAAATGGGATAGTAAGCCTTGACTGCTTTAAACTGCTCATAGGCTAAAATAGCAAATAAGCACACTAACGCAAAATCCAAATGGGGTACCCAATCATTGGTTGAGATTCCAACCCCGCCCGCTAATAGCGCGATAGAAGCATATTGCGCCGCACCCGCGTACAGCACCACACTAGATAAAATCGCCGCCCATATAGGAAGTTTTGCTGCCACAAACAACACGCCAAAGGCAATCCCCGCAGGGATATAGCCCATTGCCACAGGCAAGCTTACTTTAAACGCCTGTTGCCATAACCCATTTTTCATTAATTCATTTGTCATCATTGCTATTCTTGTTTAAATTTTAGCCATAAAAATACCCTAGCAAGTAGGGTATTTTTGCCGCTCAAATCATTTATTGATTATCTAACGCTTTGTTGTCGTACATAGGCGCATTGCGGTCTTCAAAAACCACTTCGTCCTCAACAAATTCTGGTTTGACTTCGACAATAAAGTCTTTGCGCGACATACCGAGCCACAGTGGAATCGCACTGGCGATATACACCGATGAGAAAGTACCTAAAATCAAGCCAATGAGCAATGCTACAGAGAACCAATGTAAGCTGTCGCCGCCAAGTAGCAGCATCGAGACCACCACAAGCAGCACCGTTGAAATGGTCATGATGGTACGACGTAGCGTTTCAGTGAGCGATAAATTGACAATTTGCGTTGGGCTGGCACCACGGACACGGCGGAAATTCTCACGGATACGGTCAAAGACGACGATGGTATCGTTAATCGAATAACCAATCAATGATAACACCGCGGCAAGCACGGTTAAATCAAACGGCCATCCGAAAAGTGCGAAAATACCTACGGTGATAATACTATCATGAAATAACGCCAACACCGCGCCTAAGGCTAATTTGGCTTGGAAACGCACCATCACATAAATAAACATACACAGTAATGCCAGTGCCGTTGCCCCCAAGGAGCTGACATAAATCTCATTACCTACTTGACTGCCAACCACGTCAATATTCTTGATGGTGGCATTGTTGTTGGGTAAATCTAACGCAGCATCAAGAGAGTTTGATAACCCTTCGATTTGTTTTTGCGGCGGCAGGCGTACCAAAATTTCTTTGTTACTGCCCAAATATTGCACCACACTGTCATTGATTTTATGGCTGGCTAAGGCTGACTGAACTTGGGCTTGTTGCACCGGTTGCTCATATACAACCGTGGCTGACACACCACCAGTAAAATCTAAGCCTAGATTTAAACCTTTGGTTAAAATAGCGACCAAACCAAGAATCGTTAAGATGGCGGATAATATGGCAAAAGGTTTAGCTACCTTTAAAAAATCAATGATACGCCGACCGGCAAAGAATTTTTCACCGCCAAAATCTTCTGCTGAAAATTCAGACGTGGCAGCGTTAGCCACCGCTAACCCAGGGTTTTGGGGTATCGTATCGGTGGGAGTAGCAGGCTGCTTGACCAAATTTTTATTCACCCCTTTACCGTTACGGCGCGGTGTTTTGCGGTGCTGTGCATTTGATGCTATTTCATCACTACGACGTACGCCCAGCTCTGAGAGTTTTTGCTCGGGGTTGATGGGTTCTGAGCCGTCTAAACCGTCTAGGTCCTCTAATTTGTCATCATTCATTATTCGCTCCTTAACCAATACTTAGGCGTTTGACAGTTTTGCGGTAGCCATAAGCTAACTGTACCAGTGCACGAGTGACGGTCACTGAGGTGAAGATAGAGCTGGCAATACCAATGGCTAAGGTGACAGCAAAACCTTTTATCGGACCTGTACCAATCGCAAATAAAATAAATGCGACAATCAAGGTGGTCAGCTGCGCATCAAAAATACTGGTAAATGCGCGGTTAAAACCCGCCACAATCGCAGATTTGGGTCTGGCGCCGTTGGCAAGCTCTTCGCGGATGCGTTCAAATATCAGTACGTTGGCATCCACCGCCATCCCGATGGTTAACACGATACCTGCGATACCTGGCAAGGTTAGGGCAGAACCAATCAATGACATGATGGCTAGAATCATCATTAAGTTAAAAATCAACGCGATATTGGCAATTAAACCAAATAAACGATAAAAAATAATCATAAATAAGAACACGAGTAAATAGCCAACTTGAGTAGAGAACATACCTTTTTGGATGTTATCTTGTCCCAATGATGGACCAATAGTACGTTCTTCAACAAAATACATGGGCGCCGCTAGCGCACCTGCACGAAGTAACAAAGCCAGCTCTGAGGCTTCTGCATTACTATCTAAGCCCGTGATTTGGAAAGTTGAGCCAAAGACCCCTTGAATGGTCGCTTGATTGATAATATGGCTTTCTGCGTAAGGTGTTCTTACTTCTTTATTTTGCCCCGTCACTGGGTCTGGTTGGAAGGTGACACGCTGCTTATTTTCAATAAACAGCACCGCCATTTGTTTGCCCACTGATTTTGCTGTGGTATTTTGCATCAAACGACCACCCGCGTTATCCAGAGTGATATTCACTTGGGGGCGACCGTTTTGATCCATCCCTGCTTGGGCATCCTGTACGTTTCGACCGGTGACCACAGCTTGACGTTCCAATAAGGTTTTTTGCGGGCTGTCGACTTCACCAAATGAGTAAGCTTCAGTGCCTGCAGGCAATACCCCAGATGGATTGGCTTGGAAAGTATTGTTTTGCTCAGACACCATACGAAATTCGAGGTTAGCGGTACGACCAATGACCCGTTTGGCTTCTGCGGTATCTTGTACCCCCGGTAATTCCACCACAATACGATTGGCACCTTGTGATTGCACCACGGCTTCAGCCACGCCTAGCTCATTAATACGGTTTCGTAAAGTCGTCAAGTTCTGGGTGACCGCATCTTGAGAGATTTGTGAAATCGTTGACTGGGTCAAGGTCATGTTAATCGCTGGACCCCCCGCATTGATTAGCGGTTGTAACTCATAATTTGTCCCAAAGCGACTACGTAATATATTAATGGCTTGATCACGCGCGGCATTATCGACAAAGTTTAACGTCAGATTATTTTGCCCTGCTTGTAAGTTGGTCACGGCAATTTTTTGGTTGCGTAGCTCTGTACGAATATCTCGGGTTAAGTTTTCCAAACGCTGAGAGACGGTTTTGCTCATATCGACTTCTAGTACAAACCGTACACCACCACGCAAGTCCAACCCTAATTTAATAGGATTGCCGCCAATATTACGTAGCCATGCTGGCGTAGTTTGTGCCAAGTTCAGTGCCACAACGTAATTGTCGCCAAGCTTTTCTTTTAGCACTTGTTGTGCTTTAAGCTGCGTTTCAGTCGACTCATCACCAATTTTTAACAAGGCTGATTTACCATCAAAACTGTTGTTTTTGGTTGGGATGTTGGCGGCATTTAGGATGGTTTCCGCTTGTTTTAGCACATCATTGGTCAATGTGGTACTAGCGGAAGCCCCCGTGATTTGAACGGCGGGCTTGTCTGGGTAAAGGTTTGGTAGGGCATACAGGGTGCTTAGTAGCAGCACAATGCCGATTAAAAAGTATTTCCAAGCAGGGTAGTGCATAATCTTGACTTCTTAAACTTGATTTTTTTTAGGTAACTAGTTGTTCTACTAGGTCTATTAACCGCGATCAACAAGGCAGTACAATATCATAATAGCCAGTTGGCAACTTTACAGACTGCTAGGTCGCCAACCTGACAGGCGAGCTGCATCAGCAATTATTTAAGACTATCAATGGTACCCACAGGCAATACCGAAATGATTGAGGCACGTTGCACCATCACCTCTTGGGTAGTGTTTAATGCCACAACCGCATATTCACCTTGAAGTTTTTTGATTTTTCCCATCAAGCCACCGGCAAATACCACTTCATTGCCTTCCTTAATGGCATCAATCATTTGACGATGCTCTTTGTTACGACGGCTTTGTGGTCGGATAATAATGAAGTAAAAAATAGCAAAAAAAGCCAATGGCAATAGCATTTGCATGATGGTAGAAGCACCTGTTCCAGTAGGCGCTGCTGCCGCACCTTCCGCATGGGCAGATTGGATAAATGCTAAAATAGCGGTAAGTAGCATAGTTGAAATACCCTTCAATTGAGATTTAGTCATAAAATGGTGATAAAAACAACCTGTAATGATAACCGATTTAGCCAAATTAATAAATGATTAACCCTTGTTTGCTGAAATAATTCACTGCGGTAAAAACGATGATTGATTCGGCAATCGAGCGATTTTGGATAGGGAGGGTCACAGGGTTTTATTGGGGTTATTCACTATTTTATGCTTGATTATTAACAATGACGTAACAATAAAGTTAATGGTTATGCTATGCTTAGTTGTAACAAATTATTTCTTTTAGGGTCAAACAATTGGTGTTACCAATTGAAGGAAAATCTCATGACTATCACGTTAAATTTTCAACCGATTGATAAAATCCGAAAGCAAGTAAAGTCAAAATTATGGTTAGGGTTAGTCATGGCGACTTCGTTAACTGTCCCAACGCTGGCAAATGCTGAAATCACCCAGCGTGATATCGAAAATTACGGTACTGCGATGGCGGCTGCAGCAAATGCCAAAAGTATTTCACGCGTTGCAAGTCTAGTGGCAGATGACGCCTTGATATCTGTGTCGCGTAAAGGAAAAACCACGACCTTAAATAAAAGCAATTATCTAAACCTGCTACAAAACAACTGGTCAAAAGCAACGCGATATGGCTATGATATACAATTAAACAACGTGGTATCTAGCGGTAACCATGCCAAAGCAGATGCGATAACGACGGAAGTCATCGTCGAAAATAACGTGACGACACGTTTAGTAACAACTTCACGTATTACCTTTGCTGAAAGCGGTAACTCGGTGTTATTGTCTAGGGCGATTAGCCAGCTTGTAATTGAAAAGCACTAAGTTAGTGGTATAAAAAGTGGTGTTAAACAGGGTGGTGCAAAAGTTTTGTGCCACTTTTTTTATGGATTCTAGTATAATTTCAGCCAATATTTAATTTCACGGGCTTGAAATCACAGCCGTTTTTTTATTTATAATGTCAAATTTTAGCTTATATTCGTTCATAGTTTTACGCTATGAGATGGGTATATGTCCTACATCTAAATTGCAAAAAAGAGCTAGGAATTATCATGTTGCTTTCGATAAGCCATTCATCAAAAAAAACTATCAAACCGTTAAGTTTAGCTATTTCCTCTATTATTTTGGCAGCCTGTAGCAGTGCGCCAACCAGCACCACCAGTCCAGCGGGTAAACCCATGATTGGATCATCCAGTCACAGCAAAAGCACGGTGCGTAGCGCGCAAGAAAATGCCGCCCTACTGGATATGGATAGTTTGGATGAACTTGAAGGGCTACTTGAAGCCACCGACATGACCATGGTAGAGAATAACGCTTTGTTGGTTCAGCGCTATGGTAATTTGTGGGATAGACTGCGCGTCAATTTTCGTATGAACTCCAATGTGTACGATCCGCGTATTGAAGCGCAGAAAAGTTGGTTTATTAGCCGCCAAGACTATCTAAACCGATTGACAGCGCGTGCTAGCCGCTATTTATACTACACAGTGCGCGAAGCTGAACGTCGCAATATTCCAACAGAACTGGCCTTATTGCCTGTGATTGAAAGTTCTTATGACCCCAATGCCAATAGTAATGCCTCTGCTGCAGGGTTATGGCAGTTTATTCCAAGTACAGGTCGTATTTATGGGTTGAATCAAACCAGCACCTTTGATGGTCGCCGTGATGTGATTGAGTCAACCCGTGCCGCTTATGACTTTTTGACGGCTTTGTATAACCAGTTTGGTAGTTGGGAGTTGGCATTGGCATCCTACAATGCCGGTCCAGGCCGTGTCCAATCCGCGATTAATTACAATGCAGCGCGCGGGCTACCCACGGATTATTGGTCGCTCAAATTACCCACTGAAACGATGAACTATGTCCCTCGGTTTTTGGCTGTGGCGCAAATTGTCAAAAATCCGAGTACCTACAATGTGTATTTACCCGCAATTGCGAACCGTCAGCATTTTAGAAGTGTCCCTGCCAATGTTGGCGTGAGCTTGCACGAAATTAGCAGCCTGACAGGCGTGAGCTACGATGAACTGCGCGCCCTAAATCCTGCGTTAATTGCAGGTACGGTAGATATGTCAGGCCCAAGCCGTATTCTGATTCCCAATGATCTCAATCAATCAATTGACCGTAAAATCACCCAATTACGCGGTAATGGTTATATGAGTCAACAAGGTTATTTGGCAAACAATAGCTATGTCACGCCTAAAACTGTTACGCCGACTTATAACACACCGACCACAAATTCAGGCAACCAAACCCGAAATTCCACCACTAGTCAGGGTGATTCACTGAGTGCCGCCAAACAAGCCTATAGCAAAAAAGAAACAGTTAATTTGCCATCCTCTAGCAGCGATTTGGCGGCGATGGCAACTAGTATGGTTAAAAACCAAACCACGACTTATATCGCCCCCATTCCTAGTACGCCAAGTATCCAAAGCCGCAATACGGTAATCAAAGAACCACCGATTACCGCCACCGAGCAAAAAATAGTGACTGCTGAAATGCAGTCTACCAATACATTACCAACCACTTCAGCCGTTGTTACTGCCAACAATACCATTGTGCAAGAGCCGCCTTTATCCAATCAAGAGCGTAACTTGATTGCTAAAGAAATTGAAAAAACCGCACCCCAAGTAGAGCAAGCCATTAACCCTACCGATGGTAATATCAAGCTCAATGCCATTCAGACCCAGCAATCTGTGCTAGAAGCCAAAGGCGAAACCAAAAAGCTCAGTTACGAAGAACCGCCCGTGGTGTTGCCAAAAGAGGTCAAAATTAGCCAAGCGTCGAGCTTAAATGGCAAAGCCCCAAACACGGCGCAAGTGTCCCCTAGCAAATCCAATACCACCAGTGAAAGCAAAGCTGTCACAGCTAGCAAGCCGGCTGCCAAAAAACGTCCAAGTGGCACACGCAGCACCTATCAAGTCAAAGCTGGCGACACCTTGGCAAATATCGCCAGTCGCATGGGTGTGAATTGGCGAGATATCGCTGAATGGAACCAAATTGACCCAAATGCTGCCTTGCTAGCCGGTTCAACACTTTACTTATACAACGCCAAGCCTATCGAACCCAAAGTAGCAGAAGCGCCAAAACGTAAAGCCAATAGCTATATCGTGCAAGCGGGGGATACCTTGACAGGCATCGCCGACAAGTTTGATCTAAATGTCAGTGAGTTAGCAAAATTCAATAATTTACCAGTCACTTATCAAGTGCGTACCAACCAAAACTTGTGGTTAATTCCAGACAAAATGCCAAAGCCGCCAGTGGCACAGCCGGCAGCGCAAAAGCCTGCCCCTGCTAGAGCCGAAGTGCAACCGGTATCGAGTCGTTATACGGTTCAGATGGGTGATACCTTGTCGGGTATCGCTGATAGACTGTCTGTATCGCCCAAAGACATTGCTGATGTCAACGGTTTTAACACCAATTATCGTGTGCAAAAAGGGCAAGTCATCATCGTGCCTGTCACAGTTGAAAAGGTCAAATATGCGCTAGCTGGCAAATCGATTAACTACACGGTACGCCCAGGTGATAGCTTAGGTAGCGTCGCCAATAACTTTGATTTAACGGTAGCAGACTTGGCCAAAGCCAATTATCTAAAACCCACAGCAAACTTAATTCAAGGGCAAAAACTGGTTATTCCTCAAGCGGGATTGGGTACGGTGGCTAGTGTGACAGCGACCCGCGAACCGACCATCAAACGCGACTCTGCAAAACCCGAGAGCAAAAAAGAAACAAAGAAAGAGACCAAAGCAACCAAAGACGCCCAATCAGAAGATGATAACAAGCCAGCGTCAAAGCCAGTAAGTAAATATAGTCGTGGTGATGTACAGGGCTATCAAGTAAAATCAGGGGATAGCTTGACAAACTTGAGTGCAAAATATGGTGTTTCTAAAAGTGAGCTTGCCGCCTTAAATAATTTAAAAGGTAATGAGTCGTTACTGATTGGTCAAAACATCAAAATTCCAAAAACCACAACAACCTATAAAGTCAAAGCAGGCGAAGGCTTAATTTCTTTGGCAGGACGCTTTGGCGTCAGCCCTAAAGAGCTGGCTAGTCTAAATAACTTGTCACCAACAGCGTCGCTAAAAGTGGGTCAAACCATTACGGTGCCAAAATAGGTTAACTATAGCTTATAAAATAAAAAAACCACTGTGTAAACTAGTGGTTTTTTATTTAGCTGTTTTACTTGGTTTTTATATTTGGCTTTTGTAGTTAGTAATTCAATATAAGTAAGGCAATAAAAAAGCGTATTTAATTCAAAATACGCTTTTTTAGCTATAAAGAGATATAGGGTTAATTAGTTAACCATATCTTTTAAACCTTTACCTGCTTTAAAGCTTGGCACTTTGCTTGCTGGGATTTGGATTTCTTCTTTAGTCTGTGGGTTACGACCTGTACGTGCTTGGCGTTCTTTTACGCTAAACGTACCAAAGCCAACCAGTGACACGGTATCATTAGCTTTCATCGCTTCGCCAATCGTTGCGATAAAGGCATTTAATGCTTCAGTTGATTGGGCTTTAGAAAGACCGCTTTTTTTAGCAATGCTATCAACTAATTCTGACTTATTCATAAGAATATCCTTCAAATTTTTAGGGATGAAAATAAACGTTATATATACAAAGCATACACTTGACAAGTAATTAGGCTCAAAGCCTTAACTATCAAGTGCTGCATAAGTAATTATGATTCGATTATAAGTAAACTCAAGCGGCTTCACAAGCAGTTTAATCATAATTTCTGTGCAGTTAAGCATTGATTAACGTGTTTTTGCAAAATATAGCGGTTGGCACACCAAACGATAACATTTTATTTCAACAAAAACCGCTAAAAATTGATATATACAGCTATAGTGAATAAAAGTGGCTCAAAACCAATCTCGCAGTGATTTCTTGAATGATACTCAGCGACTGAAAGTGTTTTATACCAGACTTACAATAATTAATGTTATTAATACCCTTTTAAAGCTACACTATCGACAAATTACAAAACCCATATTTGATTAATTTTGTGGAAATTTAATGAACGATAATTTTCAAACTTCGACCAATGCTCCAAGCAATATAGCCACTACAGCGCTCAATGTGGTATTAGTGATTATTGAAACCTTGCTGACCCTGTTGCTACGTTTTGATGCCGATCTTCGTAAGGTTGTCTATCCTTTAGCCACTACCAATACTGTCGTCCGGATTCACGCTTATATCCCAAACGTCACTTTTTATGTGACTTTTACCGTTAACGGCATTTTGTTAGACAGTCAATTACAGCCTTCTCAGCAGGTCGACTTGACCATCAACGGCTTTACTTGGCAAATCGCCCAGAATTTATTTACCAATCAGCCCAAAGCCATTGAGCAGCTACAAATCCGCGGCGAAGCACAAAAGATGGCAGAGGTGAAGGCTTTTTTACATCAAATTGGTATCAATCAGCTATTACAAGTCATCACAAAAGCAGTCAAAGGCGATAAAGACCAGCCAAAAGTCAAAAAACCTATCAAAACCGATGCTGATTATAAACAACAAGTCGAGGCACTCAATAGCCAAGTCAACGCCGCAAATCTACAAAAAACAGCGCTTGAAGCACAAATTTTAGAATTAAACAGTAAAAACCAATGGATGAAACGTGCGGCAATCGCATTTTTTGTGTTATTCATCGTTTGTGCGATTGGTTGGGCGGTAAAATAACACCCATTCCCCTATATTGCTTTGATGAAAAAACTGCTTTGATAAAAAATCGCTTATCATTGAGTAAATAAATCTGAGAAATAAATAAATCCGAGTGTTTTAGTAAGAATTAATCTTGACTAAAAGACTCGGATTTTCATATAATAGCCATACCAACCATAAAACGTGTTTTCACAGCTTACTGTGCTTGAACGGATTTAAATTTTTAACTTAAGTGGGGCTACTATGCGATTGACAACCCGAGGACGCTATGCAGTGACAGCGCTGCTAGATTTGGCATTGCAAGAGCAAAAACATGAATTGGCTGTGTCATTGTCTGATATCGCAAAACGTCAAGAGATTTCTATTTCTTATCTTGAGCAGTTGTTTTCAAAGCTGCGTAAAAAAGGTTTGGTGGTAAGCACTCGTGGTGCGTCAGGCGGTTACCATATTGCCAAACCCATCAATGAAATCTCGATTATGACCATTATTTCAGCAGTTGATGAGTCGGTGGATGCTAGAGCTTGCGAAGGTAAGGGCAACTGCCAAGACGGCGCCATGTGTTTAACCCATGATTTATGGAATGGATTGTCTGAGCAAATTGAAAACTATTTGTCCACCGTGACATTAGATACGCTCATTAATCGTCAAATTATCCGTGAAATTTCTGAGCGTCAAATTTTGATGGTTGAAGATATGCAGCATAGGGATCAATCTGCGGTAAATCCAATGACAGATGCACCCGTATCGCAACGAGCAAAGCATAGCACCACTAAAGTTAGTAATATTAGTAACAATCATTCATTAGCTGATAACAGCAAAACCTTACAACAAAATTCTGGGGAGAATTTGTTAGCATGAATAAATTAGTCTATTTAGATTATGCCGCGACCACACCAATTGATGAGCAAGTCGCCCAAAAGATGATGAAGTACATGACCTTTGATGGCGTGTTTGGTAATCCTGCCTCGCGTTCACACGGGTTTGGTTGGCAAGCTGAGGAAGCGGTTGAAACTGCCCGTGAGCAAATCGCAGAATTAATCAACGCCGATTCACGTGAAATTGTCTTTACTTCAGGGGCTACTGAGTCAGACAATTTGGCGATTAAAGGGGTGGCGCAATTTTATAGTGGTAAAGGCAAACACATCATTACCAGTAAAATTGAACATAAAGCTGTGCTAGACGTCTGCCGTGAATTAGAAACAGAAGGTTTTGAAATTACCTATCTAGACCCACAGCCAAAGACAGGTCTAATCACGGTTGATCAAGTGAAAGATGCTATTCGTGAAGATACTATTTTAGTGACCCTAATGATGGTGAATAACGAACTTGGTACCCTAACAGATGTTGCGGCGATTGGTGAAGTCACCCGTGAAAAAGGTATTGTTTTTCACGTTGATGCGGCGCAAGCAGCCGGTAAAACCCCGATTGATTTAGAGCAATTAAAAGTTGATTTGATGAGTTTTTCTGCCCATAAAATTTATGGTCCTAAAGGTATTGGTGCTCTATATGTTCGCCGTAAACCACGTGTGCGTCTAAAATCACAAATGCAAGGTGGTGGTCATGAGCGTGGTATGCGTTCAGGTACTTTGGCAACGCATCAGATCGTGGGGATGGGTGAAGCCTTTGCCATTGCCGGCAAACGTATGGCAGAAGATGAAGCGAGACTTACAAAACTGCGTCAACGCCTTTGGGATGGCTTAAAAGAGCTTGATGAAATTTATCTTAATGGTGACATGAATCACAGTATTCCAAATATCGTCAACATCAGCTTTAACTTTGTAGAAGGCGAATCCTTGATGATGTCATTGAAAGATTTTGCCGTGTCATCGGGTTCTGCTTGTACGTCAGCGACGCTTGAGCCTTCGTACGTATTACGCGCGCTTGGATTGTCAGATGAGCTTGCTCACAGTTCAATTCGTTTTAGTTTGGGTCGCTATACCACCGAAGAAGATGTTGACCATGCGATTGCTGAGATGCGAACTGCGGTTGAAAAATTACGTGCTTTATCACCGCTTTGGGACATGTACCAAGAAGGCGTTGATTTAAATAGTGTGGAATGGAACGAACATTAATTTGTATTAAAAATTAATTTCCATTAAAAGCTTATTCAATTTAATAATTAAAGATTAGTCAGTTACGTTTGACGTAACCAGCCAAAAGGAAAATGAAATGGCCTACAGTGATAAAGTGCTTGACCATTATGAAAATCCACGCAATGTGGGAAACTTAGATAAAGATGCCAAAAACGTCGGTACCGGTATGGTCGGCGCGCCAGCCTGTGGTGATGTGATGCGCCTGCAAATCCAAGTGGGTGATAACGGTATCATTGAAGATGCGCGCTTTAAAACCTATGGCTGTGGTTCAGCCATTGCCTCAAGCTCATTGGTTACAGAATGGCTTAAAGGCAAAACTCTGGATGAAGCTAGTGCGATTAAAAACAAAGATATCGCTGAAGAGCTGGCACTGCCACCTGTTAAAGTGCACTGCTCAGTGCTGGCAGAAGATGCCATTAAAGCAGCGATTGAAGATTATAAATCCAAAGCTGAAGCTTGATTGATTTCACGATTGTCACAGTCTTATTGATTCATCCTCAATAAGACTGTGTGTGAGTCGCTCAAAGTGACTGACCTAAAGATTGAAATGATTGCAGATTGAAATGAGTAAATGGGGTAGTAAAGTGATTGAATTATCAAACGATGCAGCTGAACATGTACGCGATTTTTTGCAAAACCGTGGTCACGGGGAAGGTATCCGTGTGGGTATCCGTACCGCAGGTTGTTCTGGCTTAGCTTATGTGCTGGAATTTGTCGATGAGCCAGACCCTAATGACCAACGTTTTGAAAGCAACGGGGTTAGTGTATTTGTCGATCCAAAAAGCTTAGTTTATCTTAATGGTTTGAAAATGGATTTTGTCAAAGAAGGTCTCAATGAAGGCTTTAAGTTTAGTAATCCAAACCAAAAAGGTGAGTGTGGCTGTGGTGAATCTTTCACCGTTTAATTTGTAATATTTTTTTGTCAGTATAGTGATGGCTTGGTAGGGGAAGTTGAAAATGGTTAATTATTTTGAGTTGATGAATATACCCCAACAATATCAAATTGATATCGCCAAACTTCAGCAAACCCTTCGCCAACTTCAATCTAAGTTCCATCCTGATAATAATGTTGATGCGTCTGTAGCTGAGCAAAGCCTTTCGCTATCTGCTAATACCGATGGTTTTTTGCGTGAATCAATCGCCAAGTTATCCGCACTAAAGCCTGAGCAAGCGTCTGCTATTATTAATGAAGCCTACAATACGCTTAAAAACCCTGATTCTCGCGCGTCACATTTATTGGCACTCAAAGGCATTTCACAATCTATTAACCAGCCGATTCGTGATTTGGACTTTTTAGACGATGCCATGTCATTTCGCATCGATTTAGACGATGCTGATGGCCAAAGTATTACCTTGCTTAGCAAAAAACTTACCGAATGGCTAAATAATTATCAACTTGCTTTTGACGAAGTTTATCAAAAAATTGATAACTCAGATGCAGCTGAGGCCAATGATGATGCCTTAACCAAGCAAGCGATAGATATCATTCAAAAACTACAGTTTTTGGTTAAACTGCAAGCAGATGTAGCAAAAACCACCGATGAATTAGCCCAGCAAAATTTTGATAATGATGACGATTTGTATGTGTAATTCATTATTAAAGAGTAAGTCGTCCTAGCATTGGTTAAGTTTTATTTGGTTTATCATATTTTTAATTTATAATACCATCCGTTTTGACTTTCTATAAAGATACAAACTAAGCTAAAGATATAAACTAAGCTGGTTTTATTTTCAAATTATTTTTTCTTTTTTTTAATTGGTCCAATTTATGTCGTTATTACAAATCGCTGAACCCAATCAAAGTGCCAAGCCCCATGCGCATCGTTTTGCTTTAGGAATTGATTTAGGAACCACGCGCTCATTGGTAGCGGTAGTCCGTTCAGGTGAGCCACAAGTGATTGGCGATAAAGTTAGCGAATGTCAATCTAATGACAATGACGACAGTCAAATTGCTAATCAGGTAAAAGGTATCGATTGCCAAAAGCTTTTACCCTCGGTGGTGTATTTTGGCTTAGATGACAATGGCAATCCAGAAACTTTGGTAGGTAGTCATGCTGAAGCAATGGCAGAACAAGCACCCAATCATACTGTACGCTCGGTCAAACGGTTCATGGGTCGAAGCATCAAGGATATTAAGTTTAATCATCCTTATGAATTAGTCGGTGATGTCGATGTGATGCCAAGTATCCAAACCCCACAAGGTGCGAAAAACCCTGTTGAAGTATCAAGTATCCTGTTAAAACATCTGTATGATCGGGCAAAATTGGCGTTACCTGACAATAGTATTGTGGGCGCGGTGATTACGGTGCCGGCTTATTTTGATGAAGCACAGCGCCAAGCGACCAAAGATGCGGCTAAATTGGCAGGCATTCATGTGATTCGCTTATTAAACGAGCCGACGGCTGCTGCGATGGCGTATGGGCTGAACCAAGCACAAGACGAAGCTTATCATCTCATTTATGATTTGGGCGGGGGCACGTTTGACGTATCAGTGTTAAAGCTCAATCACGGTGTGTATGAAGTGCTGGCAACGGGCGGTAATAGCGCACTGGGCGGCGATGATATTGACCGTTTGATCGCTAATTGGCTGATTCAACAAACAGGCTTGAATCCATCAAACATTGATAACCATCAAAAACAGCTGCTAAACGTACAGGCTCGCACGCTTAAAGAGCAGTTGTCAAAAGCAGACCAAGTGACTGCCGAAGTTTCACTGAATGGTCAAGCTTTTGATATTGTGTTAAACCAAAGCAATCTTCGTCAAATCATCCAGCCTGTGACCGACCGTACATTAGCGGTGTGTGCGCAAGTGCTACGTGATGCTGGACTTGAAACATCCCAGCTTGATGAAGTGGTATTGGTAGGTGGTTCCACACGAATGCCATTGATTCAGCAAATCGTAGCAGAAACGTTTAACCAATCGCCACTGTCACGCATCAATCCAGATGAAGTCGTCGCGTTGGGGGCAGCCAAATATGCTGACCAATTAATCGGACAACAGCAAAATACGGTATTGCTGCTTGATGTCACGCCTTTATCCTTGGGGCTTGAGACCATGGGCGGTCTCACCGAAGTGATTATTCCGCGCAACACGCCCATTCCTGTGACGCGTAAACAGGTATTCACAACCTATCAAGATAACCAAAATGGTATGATTATCCATGTGGTACAAGGTGAACGCGATACGGTGGCTGACAATCGCTCGTTAGGGCAGTTTAAACTGACTGACATTCCGGCGATGAAAGCAGGGTTGGCGCGTATCGAAGTCACTTTTCAAATTGATGCCAATGGTCAGTTAACAGTCTGGGCTAAAGAATTGACAACGGGCAAAGCAAGCCAAATTCAAGTCAAGCCGTCTTACGGGTTGTCAGAAGATGAGCAGGAAAAATTGCTTAAAGCAGGCTTTGATTTTGCCATGCAAGATCGACTGCAGCGTAGCTTGATTGAAAGTCAGGTAGAAGCAAAACGAGAATTACTGGCGCTAGCCTCCGCGCTTGCAGAGTTTGGCTTTTTATTAACCGATGAGCAGAAAAATATGCTGCAAACCTCGATGGCTGATGTTCAACAGGCGATTGATGGTGGTGAACAAGCCCAGTTAGAAACAGCGAGCGCGCAGCTAAAAGTTCATAGTGATGACTTTGCTGCACTTATCATGAACCAAGCGGTCAATGAAACCATGAAAGGCACTTCAACCGCGGATTGGTCAAATTAATTTTGAATTTGAATACATAAGACTATTAGTTAAGAGATTGCTATGCCAAAAATTACTGTATTACCGCATCACCAAATTTGCCCTACTGGCGCAGAGATTGAACTCAATGAAGGCGATAATCTATGCCGTGGTTTGCTAGAAAAAGGCGTGAAAATTGAGCATGCTTGTGATATGTCAAAAGCTTGTACTACTTGCCATGTTATCGTGCGAAAAGGCTTTAATAGTTTAGAGGAAATGGACGACATTGAAGCTGATTTGCTCGATCGCGCTTGGGGTCTAGAGCCAGATTCAAGACTGTCTTGCCAAGTCATCATTGAAAATCAAGATTTGACCATTGAAATTCCAAAATATACCATCAATCACGCCTCTGAAAATCATTAATACCAACCAATAAAAAAGGCTTACTAATCATGGTTAGTAAGCCTTTTTTTATGGCGCTGCGTATCGCTAAACACTGGTTATTGCTAGAGCAAGGCGCTGACTCATTCAGCGCATATGTATTCACAGCATATTATGGCGCAGCAGTCTGCGGTTTAACCGTGACTTGAGTGATGGATTTTAGGTATGCTAAATAATCCTCAAACTGAGACTGACCGATATTTTCGCGCACGATTTGGGCAGTTTGTTGTTTAACTTCGGGTGTGATTTGCGCGTTATCATTGCTAATAACCCCACCAACAATCACGCTTGCGCCCGATACAGTAGGCCGCGTCATGACCGCTAGTTGATTGTTAACAGCAGGTTGACTAAATGCCACACCACGCTCGTCATCGCTGAGTTTGCTGTCTTGACGAGTTACAATCCCCAAATCTTGGAATGGGGCACCCGCCGCCGCAACTGAATTGGCTTGTTTGACTTTGGCAGCGATGGCATTGGCCTCTGCCACTGCTAAACTTTTTGCTTTCTCTTCAATAAGTTTGGCTTTGATAATCGGTTCGGCTTCTGCTTGTGTCATGAGTTTGCTGGTGCGGTGATTGGTTGATTGTAACCATACCACTTTATCAGAGACATCAATACCGACTGACACACTGCCTTCTTGCAGCGCGAGTGGCTCAAATGCTGCCGCTACAATGGCAGGTTGATTGAGAGTAGACGAGTTATTGGTTTTAGGGTAGTTTTTAATCGATTTGGCGGTTAATTTATAGCGATTGGCAAGCTCGGTGATAGTAGCGCCAGCAACTGCGTCATTGTTGATTTTACCAATCAAATCTTGATAGGCGGCTTCACGCTTTTGCACCATCACTTGTTCGGTTAATACGGGCGTCAAGCTTTCAATGGTTGGTGGGGTTTGACCATTGATTTTTACCAATTTGAATAAATGATAGCCATAGTTGGTTTTGATGGGGCTCGTGACTTGACCGACTTTTAGGGTCTTGATTTGGGTCATGATGGTGTCATAATCATTGGGGAACATCGATTGGGTAATCGGACCGATATTACCGCCATCGTTTTTACTGCCTTCATCTTGCGAGTACTGTTTGGCAAGTGCCGCAAAATCCGCTTGGTTGGCATCAAGTTTACTTTTTAATGAGGTTAAGGTGGCTTGTGCTTGACCGCCATTCATCAAAATCATTGCCAATTCGTATTCGGTCTGGTTGTTGCTATTTTTCAAATAGGTTTGATACTGTTGCTGCAATTCCTGAGCCGTTGGGGCAGCAACAGGCAGGGTATTTTTATTGAGTTCTAAATAAGTTAAATCCACCATGTCACTAGATTTAAGTGTCGCTTGATTTTTTTGATAATAACTTGCAATTTCTTGCGGCGTCACTTGCACCTGCGGCGCAAAACTGTGCCAGTCCAAACGTAGCACTTGCACAGGGCGCGACTCAGACTGCATTGACATAAGTTTATCAATGCTCCCTTGCGCAAAAATCCCTGTATTAATGATACCGCGGCTAAAGGCAGTCACCAACAAGTCTTGACGAACCGAATCAAATAATTGTTCTTTGGTCATGCCGCGACTGGTTAAATAGCTAGCAAACAACTCGTTAGAAAATTTTCCGCTGGCGTCTTGAAAGGTTTTTTCTGCCATCAACATTTGGGTGATGGTGGCGTCCGATACCGTAAAACCAAGCTGGTTGGCTTGGTTGATAATCAAATAACGGTCAATTAAATTGTGCAGCATCTGCTCACGTAATTTATCGCTATTAAGTAGGCTTGCATCGCCATTCACTTGCTCAAGCAAGGTTTCGCGGCGATTGTTAATCATGGTTTGCAAGGTGGCATTATCGATATTTAACTCTGCAACTTTGGCGACAGCATTGGGGTCATCTCCGCTACGGACAATCGACTCAAATCCCGTGATGGCTAAAGGAAGTAAAAAAAGAACGAGCAAGGCTTTGCCCATCCAACCTTTCAAAAAATTGCGTAAAGATTCCATATTGCTCACTTGCAGTTTAGATGGATTTATTAAGGATAACTAATCAGGCTAAATAATCAAATCAAACACGATATTATAGGGGAACTGTCCACCAAAATCATTATCTTTCATCAAGTTGGGTAGACAGTTTTAAGATATAGCAAAATAGTAAAAAAACAGACTGTTAACAGTTTATAAATTCTTAGATAACGCTTTATAAATTCTTAGATAGCTCGGAAATAATAGCGTCAAGGATTTTGAGTCTTGCGCTATATTTATCATCGGTGGCAATCACATACCACGGGCGTTTTTTATGGTGAGTCAAATGAATCATGTCGGAAGCGGCTTGCACGTACTCATGCCATTTGGCACGGTTACGCCAATCGTCATCGGTAATTTTAAACTGCTTATTGGGCGTCTCTTCACGCGCTTTAAAACGTTTAAGTTCTTCTTCTTCACTGATAGCGAGCCAAAACTTGACCACAATGGCGTTGCTCTGTACCAAGTCGTTTTCAAAGCGATTGATTTCGTCATAAGCACGTTGCCAGTCTGCCGCTTTTGCAAAGCCTTCAATACGCTCAACGAGTACCCGACCATACCAACTACGGTCAAAAATGGTCACTCGGCTATTATGCAGGCGTTGTTTGAGTAAGGCGACGCATTTATTGCGTTTAAATTTTTGCGATAGATACACTATATCCACATCTGCCATTTCATCATGGGGCAGTCGCGTCCAAAAACGCCACAGATAGGCGTGTTTTAATTCATCTTCGGTCGGTGCAGAGATAGCGTGGATGCTAAATTCACGCGGGTCGAGTGGGGCAATGATGCGGCGTATCGCCCCGCCTTTGCCTGCTGCATCCATGCCTTCAAAGACAAAGATGATATGGCGCTGACCTCGCTCACGAATCAGTTCAGCGAGTATATGTTGTTTGCTATGCAGTTGTTTTTTATAATCTGCTTTTTCTAATGCGTGGGATTCGACGCTAACCAACTCACCAATCAGTGGGGTGGGTTTAAAAGGCAGTGAGGTGGGTTTAACAGGATTTTCATCCGTTTTAGGGTTAGCTGATTTGTCGGCTTTTTGCGGGTTGTCTTGGGCATCATCGGCTGCAGCTAGTTGGTTCATGGTTTGCAGCGCTGCTAATACAACATTCGCAAATTGGATGTTTGAGGCATCGATATCTTGTCCATCTAGGTGGTGCCAGCTTGATTGTAACCCCATCAGCTTGCTACTAAAGCGTTTGAAACGTTTCACATCTTTTTTTCGAAACCAATCTAAATGGTACAACTGCTCAGGGTCAGGCTCCTCATCGGTCAAGCGTTTTTTTAGCGTTTTGTTATCCACTGAAAACCAGCATTTCACGATATTGGTGTTGTTATTGACCAAATCTTGTTCAAAAGCTTCTATGTCTTCAATCATTTGCTGTAAGCGCTGTTCATCTATATCATCGCCACAGTCAAACACATAACGAATCAAGTCAGCGTACCAGTTGCCAAAATACACCGCAATTTCACCCTTTCTAGGCAGTTGCCATGTGTAACGTTGCCAAATCGGTTGGTAGCGGCTGGGATGCTGACCCATGGTGGCGTGAACCTTGATATAGCGTGCGTCCATCCATTCGGTTAGCGCTTTGACCGCTTCGCCTTTGCCCGAATTTTCCATACCATTGACCAAGATTAGTAACCCGCGCGAGTTTTTGCCAGCCCGTTGCTCGCGTAGGGTAGTTTGCTCGGTAATCAAGTCAAAACTTAATTGCGCCTCAAGTGTCGCAGGTGGCGTTTTGTGAGCTTTATCGGTTTTGGTAGATTTGGCAGCGTTATTGGTGGGTGCAGACGCGGCTGTATTATTATTCAAGTTATTATTTAAGCTATTATCTAAACTGTTGCTATTTTGCGTTGGCATACGACCTTCTTAGGGAAATACCCGAAATTTTGCTAATGACCGCTTCATTTTTTTAAAAGATAGCAGTTATCCTACCCTTGAACAATTTACGATTTGTATTTTTGGTGGATTTACATTAAGGTAATGCGGCACAAAACTTCATTTTACTGTGGATTTATACAATGGATAAACTGCAGTTTCTCTGTTTTGAATTTAAAAATTTTGCAAAAAAATCGAGGCCCTATGAGCAGCTTAAGCCAATTAGAACAAGATTTAAAACAATTTCGCGCCCTTCCATACCACAGCGATACCCAGTTAGCGCAAAAACTCAGTGAAGTACAAGCCTGGCAACGCGGTCGTATTCATAAAACCCACCAAGCCTTATTTGCCAGCGCCAACAACCAAGCCATGGGGGAGTTTTTAATTGACCAACTGTATGGGGGCGAAAAATTCAACGTGCTCGCTGAACAGCTAGAGCGCATGGTGCAAAAGGCTGAAAAACTAGAAAAATTTATTCCTGCCAATGCCGTGAGCACAGGCGCAGCCGGTATTATCGAAGCGATTAACGCCATTAAGCTTGATCTGCAGCTTGCTCAGTATTTGCAAGAGAATCATTTATCTGTGGATGAGCCATCCATGATTAAAGCCTATCAGTCCGTCAATGCAGAGTCCGCAAGACGCCAGCAGATTGCTGACCTCAAACAAATGTGCTATCGCACAGACAAATATCTTAAATCATTTATCTTACAAAAAGCATTTTCACTTGCCAAAGGCACAGCGTACAAAAAAGGCTTTCAGCCATTATATGACTTTATCGCTGAAGGTTTTGCTGCCATCAAACCGATTAAAAGTATTGGCGCATTTATCGAGCCATTTTGTGAAAAAGAGTTGCAAATCATTACCAATGTGCATGCTGGCAAAGAACATCCTTTTGATGTTTAGTGATAAAATAGAAAAAAATTTTTGCACCAACTTTGCGCTTTTAACTTTGCCAAGTTTTGATTGGCGATGACCTCACTAGGAAACCACATGAACGACAATAACCATCATTCAATCCAAGACAGCTTGGTTAAAGACAGCCTCCAAGCCAATGACAAGCTCAATAGCCAAGTACAACAGTCACTGACAGCTGACACCACCATCAACCGTCAATTTACTGGCACAGCTGATTTGCCAGAATCCGTGCCCCAAGGTCAGCAGCTCACTCGCCCTGCATCCGCTATCCCAAATGACGCTATCCCCAATGACGCTATTCCTAATAAATCATCAGCGCAATCAACTAGCGGTTTTGATAAATCAGCCATTGACAATCCGCATACCGAAGCCACTGATGGTAATGAAGAAACCCATTTTGGCTATAAAACCGTCAAAAAAGCTGAAAAACAAGAAAAAGTAGCAGAAGTATTTACCTCTGTTGCCAAAAAATACGACATCATGAATGATTTAATGTCACTGGGTATTCATCGTCTGTGGAAACGCTATGCCATAAGCCTAACGGGCGTGCGTGCCGGTCAACGGGTGTTAGATATCGCAGGGGGCACAGGTGACTTGGCAAAAGCCTTTAGTAAAGAGGTCGGTCGCACAGGTCATGTGGTATTGTCCGATATCAATGAAGCGATGTTAGAGGTCGGTCGTGAGCGTCTGCTCAATGCAGGCTGTAGTAACGTCGACTTTGTACTCGCCAATGCGGAGACACTGGCACCATTTGATGATGAAAGTTTTGATTTGGTGACAATTAGCTTTGGGCTACGCAACGTCACTGACAAAGACGCGGCACTGCGCTCGATGTATCGGGTGCTCAAAAAAGGTGGTCGCTTGTTGATTTTAGAATTTTCAAAACCTGTGTTTGAGCCATTTGGTAAAGTCTATGATTTGTACTCGTTTACCGCATTGCCACTCATGGGTAAATTGGTGGCGAATGATAGCGAAAGTTATCAGTATTTGGCAGAGTCTATCCGTATGCACCCAGACCAACGCACCCTAAAAGGCATGATGGAAGACGCAGGCTTTGTCAATTGTGATTATCACAACTTAACAGGCGGCATCGTGGCGGTACATCGTGGGTTTAAAAAGTAACTGACGCAGCAAGAGCTTTTTGTTGATTTAAATGTGACCAAAAAATCAATCAAAGGATTTTGAGCTATATTTTGTTTGCTCTCATTGGCGTGCTAATAATTTTAATTACGATGGGTGAGGGCATCATAAAGAAATGATTAGAGCCTTGCAACACGCCATTCAAAAAACACACTTCATTGAAATTTATTTTCTACAAGGTAAAAAATGTTCACAGTTTTATTGCTTGCAGGCATTGAAAAAGTGGTTAATCTAGCGATTGTCACTGACCCCATCACCCAAGCAGGGTTACAACCGTTATCGGGTAAAGTTTTGCGCCTAATGATGGCAGAGCCAGCCATTGAATTTGATACGATTTTTAATGATGACCACATTCGCTTTGAACCTGTGACAGTTGATGTTTTTGAACCTAAAGGCGGCGCCGTGGTAAGCAAACCTGATTGTATTGTCAAAGTGGACAACCCTGTGCATTTGTTCAATTTAATGGGTGACCCACAAGGCAATCTGCCGATTGAGGGCGATTATAAAGTGCTGATGCAAGTCAAACAATTAGTCGCCGGGTTTGACCCTGATATCATTGGTAAACTGCAACCTCTGATTGGCCTGCCGATGGCAAGTCAACTGTCTAATCTATTAGCCAACCTAAAAGGCACAATTGCTGCACCTGCCAAAGAGATGTTTGCCGATATTGCCAATATCAGAGAGTGGAAAACCAACGGTGCAAGTATTGATGCCAATGCAGGCAATGAGTTAAAACAACAGCTACTAAAACTGCGGGCGGATATTGAACGTGAACAAGCCAGACTCGATGCCATCAAGCAACAGCAAGCGGCTTTATTGCAAAAGTAGATTGGAAAAGTAGATTGCAAAGGTAAATTTATTGCAAAAGTCGCTTTTGCACAATCAAAATGACGGGTTAAATCCCCGTCTTTTTTTTAACCATTAAAAAATTGCTTATATCATGCTAGAATTCTCACCATTGATAAGCTTTCTAACGAGTTGCCAACGTGTTACTAAATCATCGCAAACGTCTTTTACAACTGTGGCGCATTGCCGCTCATTATCGTGTTGATACCCATCTGCCTATTGAAGAGACGCCGCAGCTTGAGCCCATTGCCAAGCTTATCCGTATGCACCCTGCCAGCTATTTTCAAAAGCCCCATCCCGACGGGGTTAGGCTGGCGCTTGAAGAGATGGGCACGCTGTTTTTAAAATTAGGGCAGCTGCTTTCCACCCGTCGTGATTTGGTCACCCCTGAGATTATTGAGCAGTTGGTACACCTGCAAGACAGGGTGAAACCCTTTAGTGTCGATACGGTTATCGAGCAAATTGAACAATCGACAAAACAAGGTGGTTTGGGGCAAACTATCAACCAGCTATTTGCTAGATTTGATAGCACACCGTTAGCGGCGGCATCCATCGCCCAAGTACACACCGCACGCCTGCATGATGGGCGTGAAGTGGTGGTCAAAGTAGTTCGTCCAACCATCCGTGAACAGATTATTGAAGATTTTGAATTATTGCGAGATTTGGCAGGGTGGGCATCGGCACGGATTGAAGCGGCGCGTGCGGTACATATTATCGATATCGTTGAAGATTATCGGCAAGTCTTGCTCAATGAGCTTGATTTAACCCTTGAAGCTGCCAATACCACCCAAATGCGTAACAACTTTTTGGGTTCATCGATGATGTATGTGCCTGAAGTGTATCAAGCCAGCAAAAACATCATGGTGATGGAACGCATTGTTGGGGTGCCGATTTCGCAAACCAAAGTATTTGATGCGCTTGGATATGATAGGGCGGCACTTGCGGCGAAAGGATTAACGATTTTTTTCACCCAAGTATTTCGCGATAATTTCTTCCATGCCGATATGCACCCAGGCAATGTGTTTGTTGAAACGCTGCCAGCCGATACCCCAAATCCCAATCCCCGCTATATCGCCCTTGATTGCTCAATCGTAGGCGAGCTATCTAAAGCTGACCAAATGATTGTGGCAAGGCTTTTATTATCGGTGATGAACAATAACTTTACCGGTCTAGTGGATATTATCGCGCGGGCAGGCTGGATTCCACCCAATACCGATAAATACGCCCTCATGCGCGATATGCGCCGCACCGTGTCACCGATGATTAGTAAGCCAATCAACGACATTGATTTTGCAGGCGTGCTCATGTCAGTGCTTGATATTGCTCGTCGCTATCATTTGGATATACCGCCGCAATTAATGCTACTGCTTAAAACCCTAGTGCATGTGGAAGGTTTAGGACGGGATTTATACCCTGAGCTTGATATTTGGTCGCTCGCCAAACCGATTTTGACAGGCTGGGTGAAGCAGCAATTTGACCCGATGCAAAAAATTGGCGAGCTACGCAAGCAATTACCTGAACTGTTACTGAGTCTTAATGACATGCCACAATTGCTGGATAACAGTTTGCAAAGTCTGTCAAACCTGGGCGGCCACCAAGATCAGCAGCTGCGTGAAATACAGCAAATTCGCTCAGACATGCTCAAAAGTCGTCAGCAAGATTGGCTTGCAGTGCTTGGGTTTGTGGGTTCGTTGTTTATCGCGCAAATGATTGCCAGTCATGCCGTTTGGCAGGTGAGTAGCTGGCTTGCACCGATTTTTTATGTGATTGCAGTGCTGTTTGTATTGTGGCGGTTATTAAACTAGCGACTTAAGCATGCTTCACATAATGATCGGCTAGCAGTTTGACAATCTTAGGGATAAAGGGTTTTGCCAAATCATGCCCCATGTCTTTAATCAAATGAAACTCACTGTGCGCAATTGCTTTGGCAATCGCCCGACCATGCGCCGATGGCACCAGCCCATCTTTTTCCCCATGAATGATAATAGTTGGCTGTTTGATTTTTTGGTCGAATTTAACAATAGAGCCAGTGGCTAATATAGCTTGCAGCTGCTGAAGCGCGCCACGTGGGTGATAACTACGTTCAAACCGCAAACGAATGAGCCGTTCTACTTCCTCTTCATCCACATGATTGGGTGAGCCAATACGCTGCATACACCACACGCCATATGCGACCACGTCATCAATTTGGGTGGTTTTGGGATGTGACAGTAGGGTTTGCAGCTGCTTTGGCTTGGTGGGTGGTAAAAATGGCTTATTGTTACTGGTAAACATGAGACCCAGTGTCGACACGCGCTTTGGGTATTTGGCAGCCAAAATTTGCGCAATCATCCCGCCCATAGATGCCCCCACCACATACACATTGTTCAGCGCTAACTTATCAAGCAAGCGGCGGGTATCTTCGACCATGTCAAATAAGTTGTACGCCACAGGAAAATGACGGTTCGTCAAACCCACTTGCATACGCAGCATCATTTTGACATTGTTGACGGGAAAACGGGGGAAGGGTCGTGCGATTTTTGATGATAGCCCGATATCACGATTGTCAAAACGAATCACAAAAAAACCTGCGTCAATCAAGCCTTTGACAAAACTATCGGGCCAAAACACTAACTGCGAGCCTAAGCCCATAATCAGTAGCAAGGGCGGATGATCAGGATTGCCACCAACTTCAACACACAGTTGTAATTCATCACCAATATCAATGATGGCACTTTGCATAAAGTCCGTAATCACTGAGGGTTCAAAATTAAATTTGGCTAAATCCATAATTTATTCCAAAAATATCAATCTGCTAGTGGGGTGTTGAATTAACTTGCAACGTTATACGCCCGTTGCACGAGCGTGGCTACTAAGACAGCCACTAAGACAGCCACTAAGACAGCCAATCCGCCACTTGCTTTGTTAACGTTAAGCGCTGTTTTGCTGCTTCTTTACCGGCTAATACAAACCCTAAAATGCTATGAGGATCATCTTTTGGATGGGCGGTCATGACCATGCCATCAGTCGTTGGGGTCGTTTGCCAATACAGTTGATCGTCACTGTACTGCCCTGATACCGGTAATACTACCAAAGGTAAACTAGGTGTCTTGATAGCCACTGGCATGGCAGGATACGCCACTTTGGTCGGCGCCATGTTAGGGTCAGCCAGGGTTTTTGCCAATGCTTTGGCTTGGTTCATCAATGGCATGACATAGGGCATATAGCTACCCATCACGTTGGCACAATCGCCAATGGCATAAATATGCTTGGCTGATGTGGCTAGGTACGCATCAACCTTGATGCCTTGCTGCACGGTTCTTGGTAAATGGGTTATTGTAGGATTGATGTGCTGTGACGATGCTATGGCAATGTTCGCTGATGCGGCAAGGTCAGTATTAGCCACCAAACCAATCGCTATCAAAACAATATCCGCTTCAAAGGTTTGTGATTGGTTATCCTTGTCAAACGAGATGGTCACGGTTGCATTATCGCTTGTGTCAATATTTGTAGTAATATTTTTATTAAGGTTTGTCGTGATACTGGTGATATCAGTGCCTAAATAAAATGCCACCCCTGACTGAGTCAGAGCGTATTGTAGCATGATACCCGCTTCGCTAGGGAGTTGCTGAGCCAGTGGGCGTGCCGCTTTATCAAACACTGCCACTGTGATGTCAGCGGTCTGGTTATCTGTATTTTGACCAATCAAATCATTGGCAAATTCACAACCAATCAATCCAGCACCGATAATCGCTACCTTAACCGGCGCTGATTTTTGAGATTTTAGGGTGTTTAGGCGCTGCTGAAAGCTTTTGTACTCATCTAAATGATTGACGGCAAAAATGGTTTGTTGATTGACAGCTAGATTGGGTAACAGTCTAGAATGCGCGCCTGTCGCCAATACCAAATCTCGATATGCAAGCGTTGTTTGAGACGCTTCATTGACTAACGAGCGAACCACAATAACTTGTTCAGTAGCATTAATATCAGTGACTTGATGAAAATTTAATAGGGTCAGGTTTAACGTTTCTGCCATTTTTGCCGCGCTCGCATTGGCAATGTTATCGGCAAGTTTGTTTTGCGCATAGGCATTTGACAAGGTTGGCTTAGCATAGCTATCACCACTGTCTTGACACACCATGACGATAGGCAAGGTACTCGTTAGCTTTCTGAGCTCACGCGCTAGCGTATAACCCGCCATGCCTGAGCCAATAATGATCACAGGTTGTGGTTGTGTATTTGACAGTTGCGCAATAGGCGCATCATTTGAACTGATACTGTCTAAGCTTGCGCTATTGTCACTGGCACTATCGGCATTGTTAGTTGATTGCATGATAAAACCTTATTATATTTATTATAGTTCAATCATTTCAAAGTCTACTTTGCTAACCCCACATTCAGGACAAGTCCAATCTTCGGGAATATCTTCCCAGCGTGTACCCGGAAGGATGCCTTCTTCTGGGCAGCCCAATGCCTCATCATACACCCAACCACACACGATACATTGATATTTTTTCATTGATAACTTTCCCTATGTTAGTGGTAACTTGTGCTATTGAAGATAAGGATAAAAATTGCAATTACAATGCCGAGCAGTATGTTAACCATGCAAAACTTACGCAATCACCTAAAAATTTAACTTGCGATAGTTTACAAGTATGCACTGAAACAAGCAAGCCAATGACAGGCAACATTCAATCCCATATCAAAATTTTAAAATCAGTTCGCCCAAGCCCAGCCTATTAATCATGGCTAAAATAAAGGCATAATGCTGTCCGTGACCTTGATTGGCTCAGCAGGAAAAAATTGCTAGAATGAGGCATGCTTTAGCAATTTTTACTTAATTTTTACTTAACACTTATTTTTTCTGAATTCGGTCAATCCTATGCAATCGACTATCACCCCTGATTCACCACACCCATTTTGGCAAATCATTAGAGTGGTACCTGATTTTCCCAAACAAGGCATTGCGTTTTATGATATCACGCCATTATTGCGCGCTCACGTCAATGCAGTAATTGATGTGTTACTGGCAGTGATACCACAGCCAGTATTTGAAGCAGTTGATTGCTTTGGCGCTATTGAAGCACGAGGGTTTGTCTTTGCCAGCCTGTTGGCGGGTCGAACAGGCAAAGGTATGGTATTGATACGCAAAGAAGGCAAGCTGCCACCGCCTGTGGCGAATAAAAGCTATGCGCTAGAATATGGTAGTGATACTTTAGAGATGCAGGCGGGACTTGCGCCCGCGAATGTGTTGTTGGTGGACGATATATTGGCGACAGGGGGTACTTTGAGCGCTGCGGTGGGGCTTTGTGAAGCCGCAGGACATCAAGTGTTAGGCGGGCTTGTGTTGCTTGATTTGGTGGATTTGCATCAACCGCTTGCTATACCACTTTATACCGTGTTGCAAGCTAAAGGCTAGTGGGGTGGCATGGGGCTAATCATGATTAAAGGATATGATTAGCCGCTAATAAAAATTTAATGAACCAAGCGTCATTCATTAAGGCTTTATTCATCAAAGCCTTATTCATCGAAGCCTTATTCATCGAAGCTTTAATTAACCAAGCCTCTCAAGGTTTGCTCTAACGCTTCCCGAGCTTGGATAAAGCCCTCAATACCAGCAGATAATAATTCTTGGCTGATAGGATCAAGCGCATGTTGCTCAGCAAATTGGGTCTCATCGAGGGTTTCTTTTTTGAGGTCAATAAATTTCATGTCTGGGAATAGCTGACGCTCGACTTTGACATCCATCGTGGCAAGTTGGTCTAGCAAATCAGGCGCAATCGTTAATAAATCACAACCTGCCAATGCCAATATTTGCTCAATGCTGCGAAAACTCGCGCCCATGATTTGGGTGGTGTAGCCATGCTGTTTGAAGTAATGATAGATAGTTTTGACTGAGCTCACGCCTTTATCACGGCTGATTTCGATGCTATCGAGCCCTTCATCTTTTTTCTGCCAATCCAAAATCCGTCCGACAAATGGCGAAATCAAGGTAACATCGGCATCGGCACAGGCTTTAGCTTGGTGCAAGCCAAATAGCAGCGTCACATTACAATGGATACCTTGTTGCTCTAACGCTTTGGCGGCTTGGATGCCTTCCCAGGTGCCAGCGATTTTGATGAGTACGCGTTTTTTATCAATCCCAGCGGCTTCATAGGCTTTGATAAATTGCTGCGCTTTGACAATTGTGCCATCGGTATCATAAGACAACCTTGCATCCACTTCAGTGGAAACACGACCATCAATCAGTTTTAAAATTTCGGTGCCGATATAAATGGTGAGCTCATCAATCACCGCATCCATATCATTGGGGTATTTTTTTAATGTCTCAATTAAAATAGGCTGCATTTGTGGCGCTGACAATGCCTTGGTAATCAAGCTTGGGTTGGTGGTCGCATCGACTGGTTTTAAGCGGGCAATCGCTTGCAAATCCCCAGTATCTGCCACAATGGTTGTCATCATTTTTAGTTGGTTTAAGCTGCTCGTCATGTACTTTCCTAAATGTCAAATTGCTGCATGTCTCTGATAACCTATCAGGGAAAAAATGGTTCAGGGACAAAATGGTATGGTTTCATTCAATGTTGTTTAACCTATGTCAAAAGCTATCACAAACATTGTGACAATCGCTAGTTTTTTTTCTATTTTGCCAGTATTTGTTAAGCGCCAAGCCGAAAAATCCAATTTTTTTTAGGGTATGCCAAAAATATTATCTCTATATCACTATTTGTGATGAAAAAGCGCCGAGCGAAACTCGATTAACAGGCGTGATTTGTGCTAGTATTAGGCAATTTCTAGTATAAAGCCATTTGGTAACTTTATATATTTCAAGGTATATTTCAAGCTAGGCTGCCTGTGATTTATGACCCTCAATCCTATCGCGCAGGTCAGTGTTGACTGTTGAGTTGTAATTTTATGAATGAACAAACGATGAGCAATGATGAATTAATGGGACTTCGCCAAAAAATCGATGAAGTGGATGAAAAAATCCAGCGATTAATCAACGAGCGAGCAGGCTATGCGGTGCAAGTAGCCAAAGCCAAAAAGACGCAAGAGGACAATCCGATTTTTTATCGCCCAGAGCGGGAAGCACAGGTGCTAAAAAAAGTGATGGCGCGTAATGAGGGCCCACTCCCTGCCGATAAAATGGCACGTTTATTCCGCGAAATTATGTCAGTGTGTTTAGACTTAGAAGCCCCACAAAAAATTGCTTATTTGGGTCCTGCAGGTACCTTTACCCACATGGCAGCGCTGAAGCATTTTGGCAAAGCCGCCACGACAGTGCCGCTATCGACGATTGCTGATGTGTTTCGTGAAGTCGAAGCCGGCTCTGCGATGTATGGCGTCGTCCCTGTGGAAAATTCCTCAGAAGGGGTGGTCAACCATACCCTTGATGGTTTTTTATCCTCCGATTTAAAAATCATTGGTGAGGTAGAATTACCGGTGCATCATCAGTTTTTGGTGGGTGAGCATACCAAAGTGGGCGCGATTTCAAAAATTTATGCCCACAGCCAAGCGCTTGCCCAATGCCGCCAATGGCTAGATACCCATTATCCCAATGTCGAGCGTGTCGCAGTCTCTAGCAATGGTGAAGCGGCGCGGCGTATCAAAAATGAGTGGCACTCAGCCGCCATTGCAGGGGAAGTGGCAGCAAGCGAATATAATTTGCACAAACTATTTGAAAACATCGAAGATACCCCGTCCAATACCACACGTTTTTTAATCATTGGCCGCGAAGCAGTAGCGCCGTCAGGTCAAGATAAAACCTCGATTTTAGTGGCAGCCAAAGATCAGGCGGGCGCGCTGATTCAAATACTGCAGCCACTCGCAAAACATGGCGTATCAATGACCAGTATCGAAACCCGCCCAGAGCGTCCAAACAAATGGGCTTATGTGTTCTTTATTGATATGCTTGGTCATATTGACGATGCCAATATGCAGGCAGCCCTCGCTGAGATTCGTCCCCAAGTCAAAGATTTACGGGTATTAGGCGCTTATCCAAAAGCGGTGATTTAACCGTTTTTGGCAATAAAATTTTATCAGTATCAATCATCAACTAAAGGTTTTGATATGACGATCCAATCGGTCAATCACAGTATTGAGCAGTTAAAAGCTTATGAAATGGATAAATCCAATGAAGAGCTGACCCGTGAGTATGGCTTGGGTGACATCGTCAAATTGGCGAGCAATGAAAACCCAACGGGCTGCTCACCACACGTGACCTTGGCAATCACGTCAAAACTGGGCGAATTATCGCGTTATCCCGATGGCGCAGGGCAGGGGCTTAAACAAGCCTTAGCTGATTTTTTAGGCTGCGAAACAAAACAAATTGTGTTGGGGAATGGCTCTAATGAGTTACTCAATAACATTACCGCAAGCTTTGCAGATGGCGATGATGTGATTGTGTATTCTCAATACGCGTTTTCGGATTACGAGTTGGCGTCTTTGGGTATCAATGAGCGAACCCAACAAGTTGCTGCCAAAAATTTTGCTCATGATTTGCCTGCGATGCTTGAGACGGTCAATCAAACCGCCAATTGTAAAATGGTGATTATCACCAATCCCAACAACCCCACAGGCACTGTGCTCGCCAAAGATGACCTGATTAAATTCATCAAAAAAGTGCCATCGGAGGTGTTGGTGGTGATTGATGAAGCTTACATCGAATTTGTACCAACGCTCAGCTGTGTAGATTTGACCCAAGAGTATGACAATGTCATTGTGCTACGTAGCTTTTCCAAAGCTTATGGACTGGCAGCCTTGCGCATTGGTTATGCGGTAAGCAGCGCAAGCATTGCCGAGATTTTAAATTATACGCGTCAGTCGTTTAATACCAGTACATTGGCGCATGCCGCCGCCACAGCGGCAATTAAAGACCAACATTTTATTAACCAATATTTGGCGTTTAACCATGAGCAAAAACAAGCCTTGTATGATGGCTTGGACAGCTTAGGTGTCGTCTATGTCAAATCAGCCACCAACTTTGTGATGGTCAATGTCGACGATGGCATGGACATCTACCAAACCTTGATTGAGCAAGGCGTGGTGGTGCGACCGATGGCTGGCTACGGTCTGCCAGCCTGGATACGCGTGAGTGTGGGTTTGCCTGAAGAAATTAACCGTTTTTTAGATACGTTGGCGCAGGTATTGAGCTAAGCCGATGTTAGAAAAAAGATTAGAAAAAAAGTTAGAAAAAAATCGTGAAGTATTTTGGCATTTTTTAGCGTTATTTGTGGTCATCGTTTGGGGTACAACATTAGCAAGCACCAAGGTTTTGCTGGCGGATATGTCACCCATTCAGATTTTGCTGTATCGGTCGTTATTTGCCTATGGGTTATTGTTTGCCATGTCACCTAGACTGCGAACCTTTAGCAGTGTAAAAAACGAAGTGTTGTATTTTTTGTCGGGGCTGTGCGGTATCACCTTGTATTTTTTGCTAGAAAATACCGCATTGCTATATACCTATAGCAGTAACGCGGCGCTGTTAGTCACAGCATCCCCCTTGTTTACGGTGCTGATTGCCAGTTTTATCATTAAAACGCATGCCTTTAGCAAGTTGCTGTTGATTGCCTGTGTGATGGCATTGGTTGGCGTGGCGTTGGTACTGGCGAATCAGCCGATGAGTTTAACCAATGGCATGCTGGGTAATATTTTGGCGATATTAAGTGGGTTGGCGTGGTCGTTGTTTGGGTTTGCTAACAGTGCCATTAAAGATGAACTAAGCCCTATGGTACGCATGCGTAAAGTGTTTTTGTATGGCATAATCACTGCGTCGCTGTATATGCTCCTGACAGGTGAAGCCTTTATCAACCTGCATGCGTTTACGCCCATCAATCTGGCAAATTTGCTGTTTTTAGGTGGTATCGCTTCCGCTTTGTGTTTTGTGTTGTGGACCAATGCCAATAAGCATTTGGGCGTGGTAAAAACCTCGCTGTATATTTATTTTATTCCCTTCATTGCGGTATTGTTGGGCGTGGTTTTATTGGGCGAAACAATCACCATCAGCACTATGTTGGGTGGGATTTTGATTGCGTTGGCAGTCTTTTTAGCAAATTATAAAAAATCGGTAAGTTAAATGTTTGAAAAAGTGTGTTTTATTGGGCTAGGGCTCATCGGCGCAAGTCTGGCACAAGCCATGCGTGATAAAAAATTGGCCAAATTAATTGTGGCGGTCAGCCGTTCACAATCAACCATTGACAAAGGTATCAACTACGGACTGCTTGATGCAGGATTTGATGATGCTACGCTTGCGGTGCAAGGGTCAGACTTGGTAGTGATAGCTACGCCGGTACAGGCGGTCAAAAAGATTTTTGAACAAATCAAACCCATCATTACCGATAAAACCATTATCATGGATGTGGGCAGTACCAAAGGCAATATCATTGCAGACGCCAGCGCAGTGTTTGGTGAGGATATGCCCAAAGGTTTTGTGCCTGCCCATCCGATTGCCGGCGCAGAAAAATCAGGGATTGATGCGCGTAATGCCAAACTATTTGATAACCATAAAATTATCTTAACGCCGCTAGATACCACCAGCAAACAAGCGGTTAAAAAAGTGATTGCACTATGGGAGCAGACTGGCGCAGAAGTGGTAACCATGTCAGCGGATTATCATGATAAGGTGCTCGCGCGTACCAGTCATTTACCCCACTTACTCGCCTACAATCTAGTCGCGCAACTAGCCAAGCACAACGACAATATGGATATTTTTCGTTTCGCGGCGGGTGGGTTTCGGGATTTTACCCGTATCGCCGCCAGCGACCCAACCATGTGGCATGATATTTTTTATGCCAATAAAACCGCGCTACTCGATGCCATTGATGAATTTAGTGAGCAATTAAGCCAGTTGAAAGCAATTATTGAAACCAATGATTCTGAGCGGATGCTGGGTGTATTAACCCAAGCCCAAGCCGCCCGACAACATTTTGGACATATGTTAAATAAAACGCCTTATTTGGAAAAACAAGCCATGAAGCAAACTTACGTTATCGCCCCAGCCCAACAATTTGAAGGCAGTCACACCGTCGCAGGTGACAAGTCTATCTCTCACCGTTCAATTATGTTTGGTTCGTTAGCCAAAGGGACTACCACGGTAACAGGGTTTTTGGAAGGTGAAGACGCACTCGCTACTTTGCAGGCCTTTCGCGATATGGGCGTAGTGATTGAAGGTCCTAATCAGGGCAGGGTAGTGATTCATGGGGTTGGATTACATGGGTTAAAACCCTCGCATGATCCATTATACATGGGTAATTCAGGCACCAGTATGCGCTTGTTATCAGGTATTTTATCGGCACAAAAATTTGATTCGGTGATGACGGGCGACCCGAGTTTATCCAAACGTCCCATGGAACGCGTCGCCAAGCCTCTGCGTGATATGGGTGCCAAAATCCAAACCACGGGCGAAAAAGGCACGCCGCCGATTAGCATCACCGGCAATCAAACTTTAACAGGTATCAGCTATGAAATGCCGATGGCATCAGCACAGGTCAAATCGTGTTTGCTGTTAGCAGGGCTATGGGCACAAGGTACTACCACAGTGATTGAGCCAGAAGTGACGCGCGATCACACCGAGCGCATGCTGACGGCATTTGGTTATCCTGTGACAGTGTCAAAAGTGCACAATGGCAATCAAATTAGTGTGACAGGGGGCGGCGAATTAACGGCATGTGATATCGCAGTGCCTGCTGATATCTCATCTGCGGCATTTTTTATGGTGGCAGGCGCCATCGCCCAACAAGGCAATGTGACCATCAACAAAGTGGGCATCAATCCCACGCGCACCGGCGTGATTGATATCTTAAAGCTGATGGGCGCTGATTTGACATTGACCAATGAAACCACCGTCGGCGGTGAGCCAGTTGCCGATATCGTGGTGAAATCTTCAAAGTTGCAAGGTATTGAGATGCCTGAGCACTTGGTGCCACTCGCCATTGATGAATTCCCTGTGCTGTTTGTGGCAGCAAGTTGTGCCACGGGTAAAACCGTGCTACATGGCGCAGCTGAACTGCGCGTTAAAGAATCTGACCGTATTCAAGTCATGGCAGATGGGCTAAAAACCTTAGGAATTGCATGTACTGTACTCGATGATGGTATTGAAATTGAAGGTCGCGGTGATGTGGCACAGGTGTTTGGCGGTGGTGAGATTGAATGTCACCATGACCATCGCATTGCCATGAGTTTTACTGTGGCAAGTTTGCGCGCAAGTGATACGATTACTATTCATGGTACCGAAACGGTCAATACCAGCTTCCCCAACTTTGCTGAACTGGTCAATAGTGCAGGATTGCAAGTTAAAGTGGTGACTGACTAAACCTAGGTGAGCTAAACTTGTATCACTTTCGCAAGTCTTTACATGGATGACATGAAAACTAAGATAGACTATGACTTTCTTAGTTTTCGCTTTTTTATAAAAAATAAAATTTATCGTTGTGTTAATGAAAAATCAAATCCCCGAAAATCGAACCATTGATATCATCAATAGTGACATTCCGACCCGTGCCGTTGATATTACTGACCATGAAAAACCAACCGTAGTGACCACCCCCAAAGGCGTGTTGACCGCACTGGCGGCTTTTTTGATTTGGGGGTTTTTCCCGCTGTATTTTAAGCTACTCAAAGATTATGATGCGATTGAAATCATTGGGCATCGAATTATTTGGACGTTTGTCACGATTTTACTAATCATGACAGTGACTAAAAACTGGCACTGGTTAAAAGTGATTCAAGCCAACCCAAAATGGCTACTTTATACTGCCGTTTCAGGGGCAATTATTTCGGTTAATTGGCTGGTGTACGTGTGGGCGGTCAATCATGATCAGATTTTGGAAGCCAGTTTAGGCTATTATATTGGTCCGTTGATGGGTATTTTACTATCGCTAGTGGTCATCAAAGAAAAACTGCGTCCTTTGCAATGGATGGCAGTGATTTTGGCAGCGATAGGCGTGGTGATTCAGCTGGTCGTGCTGGGTAAATTGCCGTGGGTATCGTTATTGTTGGCGAGTAGCTTTTCTGTGTATGGTTTGATGCATCGCCATACCCCGCTTGACGCGCTGTCTGCGATGTTTATCGAAACGGCGCTATTGGTACCTATCTTTATTGGCTGGTTTGCTATGCATGATGTTGCTAGTAGTCAGTTAGATTTTTGGCTGTCGCCATCAATTTTTTTATTGATGATTGCAGGGCCTGTGACCTTGATACCTTTGCTCATGTTTAATAAAGCCACCAAAATGGTCAACTTTAGTTTATTGAGCTTTTTGAATTATTTGACCCCGTCCATGATTTTTTTATTGGCGATATTCTTGTATCATGAGCCTTTTAATATTTATAAATTGATTACCTTTGCCTTTATTTGGACAGGGTTGGTATTTTTTAGTTATGATTTAATCAAACAGCGAAATACCTAACGAGAGTAAAAATGACGACACCAGAAACTACCCAACAAACTAAGCTTGAAACGCCCCACAGCACCACGCAAGCTACTACACAAAAAATTATGCATGAATCACTGTATTCAGCGGCGGATGCCTTACATGCGATTGCAAACGAAAAGTCCAACAATCAGCCAATCAAACTGACAGGTCATTCAACAGATACGGTATTTGTGAAGGGTCTCAAAGTCGATGCCGTGATTGGCGTGTATGAGTGGGAGCAGCAAATAACCCAACCGTTGATTTTTGATATTGAAATGGTGGGCTGTCAATACCAAGCATCGCAGACTGATAATATTCAAGATGCTATCAATTATAAAAGTGTCAGTGAGCGCGTGGCTGAAGTGAGCATTGCCAACAAAGTCGCGTTGTTAGAGCGGTTAGCGCAATTGGTCGCTGAGATGATTTTGGCAGAATTTGCCCCAGAAAAAGTCACAGTGACGATTCATAAACCCACCGCCATCAAACAAGCCGATAGTGTCGGGGTTAAAATTACCCGTTTTCAGCAAAATTAATTAGCCTAAGCAAAAAATATGTTTATTTGAGCATTTGAGTATGAGTGTACCACCGCGTGATGTCATAGTCATCGAAGCCTGTGTTTTGTCGTTAGCCAGTAATGTCAAACAACCTTATTATTTACAAAAAGCCAAAGACTGGCTGCAAAACTTTGGCACTCTGACCCTCAGTGCGATTCATACCAGTGAAGATATCTGTAGTGATAACAATTTAAACGACGATTTAAACAAGCAAACACCCAATACACTGGTTTATTTTAACCAAGTGGCTTATTTAGCATTTGCGCAGCCCATGGATTATTGGCAATGGCTAAAACTCACCAAAAAGTTTGAACAGCAACAAGACAGACTTCTATACCAAAAACCCGCTGTCACTTTAGACATTGATATCATTGCGGTAAAATGCTTGCATCAAATTGAAAATATCGACAATAAACTCGATGAAAAAGGCAATCGATTCGTGCTATTTGCTAAATCAGCAAACCAGTGGTTAGGCATCCGCCGTCGTTTTCCACTAGCTTGTTATGACCAAGTAGGAATAGTGGATTTATCAAAAAATATTGATTTGTCCTTTATCCGAAGTTTTTAATCCTCATCGCTGTCACTATTACTATCACTGCCACTGTCAATGCCCAATTTTTTCATACGGTAGCGCAGTGAGCGAAACGTTGTATTTAACAGTTTAGCAGCTTGGGTGCGATTCCAACCACTGTGGTTGAGCGCTGCGATAATGACTTTGCGTTCTTGATTCATCAAATATTCTTCCAGCCCTTCTTCAGGCAGTTGACCTTCCTCAGCAGGGGGGTGGGCTAGATTGGGCGGATTGATACCCCCTATCGGCGCATCTAAAGTTAACGCTTCACAGGTTAATGCTTCATGGTTGGATTGGGTCGGTGTGGGCGTAAGTTGAATATTGGGTTTGACTTTATAACCACTTGCAAACAAGTTGCTGCTATAGGAAGTATTGATGAGGCTGCTGGAAGCGGATTTAGCTTCAGCTAAGGGCGCAACTTTTGGCGTGCTCGGTTGACTCGGTGTTGATAACACGGAGTGATTGGGGGTTTCTGTGATTTCATGAGTTTTTTGGATTTCATGGATTCTATGAGTGTCAGGTGGTAAGTTGGCGGCTGATAATGGCAAATTCAAATGATGGGCTTCAATCACATTACCATCAGCTAGGGTAATCGCGCGCTCTAAGATATTTCTTAATTCACGTACGTTGCCTGCAAAGTGATGGTTTACCAATTGAACAGCGGCTTCATTTGATAGTGTCGGTGGCTGTGCTAGTCCCCAATCTTCTGCAATCAAAGAGATAAAATGATTGGCTAACAGTAAAATATCATCACGCCGTTCATTGAGACTGGGTAATTTTACTTCAATCACGTTGATGCGATAATATAAATCTTGTCTAAATTCACCCGTTTCGACAAGCTTAGCCAAATTTTTATGGGTAGCGGATAAAAGGCGCACATCCACGGCAATCTCTTGGGTGCTACCAATTGGGCGGATTTTCTTTTCTTGTATCGCGCGTAATAATTTGACTTGCATGGAAATTGGCAAATCCGCTACTTCATCCAAAAATAGCGTGCCGCCATTTGCTTGTTGGAATAACCCTTCTTTGTCTGCGGCAGCCCCAGTAAAGCTGCCTTTTTTGTGCCCAAAGAACTCGCTTTCCATCAACTCTGATGGGATGGCGCCGCAGTTAACAGGCACAAAATTGGCAGAGCAGCGCGGGCTTAAATCATGAATAAGCTTGGCAACGACTTCTTTACCGGTGCCCGATTCTCCCCACAAAAATACGGGCGCTTGGCTACGCGCCAATTTTTGGATGGTGGTTTTGAGCTGGGCAATGGCGTTAGATTGTCCGATTAGGCGACTGCTAAAAGGATCATAGACTTCTTTACAATTAAGGTTATTGGCATTTTCTGCCACCTTTAAGGCGTTTTCGACCAGTTGGCGCAGCCGTGATAGCTCAAGTGGCTTGTTGACAAAATCAAAGGCGCCCAATTTTAACGCTTCAATCGCCAAATCCATACTACCGTGAGCGGTAATCACTGCCACAGGGGTTTTGGCATAATTTTTACTGATAAATTTAACGATATCTAGTCCTGTCCCATCTGGAAGTTTGAGATCGGTTAAGCAAAAGTCAAAAATATATTCACTAAGATGGCTGATGCCAGTGGCATAGTCATAGGCGACTTTGGATTCAATGCCCATTTTTTTGAGTGTCATCTGCATCAAGCGACACAAATCTACTTCATCATCAATAATCAGCGCTAATGCCATACAGATGCAACACCTTTAACACAAAATAATTTGAGGGGATTATAACACTTCGCTTGTTTTATCGTCAGTAAGCTATGGCAAACAAGCTAGTGCAACGTTATGGCGGGCTAAATTATCATAGCCCAGTCACTTGCTAGCCCACTTATTTGCTAGCAAAGTCACTTGCTAGTCTCTGACCCACAAGCACCCTTGGTAATACTTATGGCATTGTTCGGAGCATTAACGCTATTATTTGCCATACAAGCGTTGCCATAGGTTTGATAGCGGACGATGCCATTATTGACAGTTTTGACGCACACAGGATCATATTGCATGGTGCACATCATCTCAGGTTTCTTAATTGGCTGAGGCATAGGTTTGGGGTTTTGCTGAGCTGGGCTAACAGCTTGGCAGCCAAATAAACTTAATGAGAAACAGAGTGGGGTAAAAAACTTGAACATAGCATTTCCTTATTGTGTTCAGTAGGTGATATAGAGGTGATACAAGTCGCACTGAGTATACCAAAACTCAGTGAAATCATCTTCAATAATAACCCGCTTGCCAAATTATTATTGCTATTCTCTGTTACCAAATTTTTAAAACGTAAACGGGTAAAGCCATGCGCCAGCCGCTGCACCCGTAATAAAGCAAGCCCCAAATCAACCTATCGCCAAGTACAGGGCTAATGGTTAAAGGCTAAAGGTTAAAAGTATGCATTGAAGTCATTGCTAATCTCCCAATCACAAGTATCCCAATCAAAAGTTGTTGTTAAACTTGTTAGCGCATTTTATAGTTAAATTTATGAAAAATTCAATATAAAGAAAGATAGGTAATACGTTTGATAATGAGGCAATCATGTTAACACTCACTTTTTTGGGCACATCAGCAGGGAGACCCACCAAACACCGCAACGTCACTGCGCTTGCTGTATCACTCATCAATTCTTATAGCAAAGCAAAAAACGTCCCTTGGATATTGGTGGACTGTGGAGAAGCCACCCAGCATCAACTACTCAAAACCCAGTTGTCTGTGATGCAGCTAGCGTTGATTTGTATCACCCATGTGCATGGCGATCACTGTTATGGCTTGCCAGGGTTACTGGCTAGTATGGCGATGAGTGGTCGGACTATACCATTAACCTTAATTGCACCGATGGCAATTGGTAAATTGCTAGATGCGTTGACTATTACCACCGAATTATACTTTTCATTTGAGATTGAGTTTATTGCACTAGAAACCCTAAAAATAGAAAGCTTAAGAAAGGAAAGCTTAACGATACAAAATGCGGAAGTTCAATTTGAACCGATTATTTTGGATATAGGCGATGGCGAGCAAATCACCATTGAACCGATTGCGCTATCGCATCGTGTGCCAAGCCATGCGTTTATGATTAGTCAGCAGTTAAGCTATACTGCCTTGGATAAAGAAAAGCTACTGGCAATGGATTTACCACCCAGTAAAATTTGGGGCAGTTTACAACATGGCTATGATGTCACCTTAGACGATGGTCGAATGCTGAAGTCTACTGATTTTGCCTATCAGCAAATCGATACCACCCGTATTATTGTTGCCGGGGACAATGACCGACCTGAGTTGTTAAAGGAAAAACTAGCAGATGTGGGTGTATTAGTACATGAAGCGACCTACACGCAAGCGATTGCGGACAAAGTCAGTCAGCGCGAGGACGGCTTTAATCCAATGCACTCTAGTGCGCTTCAAGTGGCGAGCGTGGCAGAATCGGTGAAGTTACCGAATTTGATTTTAACCCATTTCAGCGGGCGGTTTCAGGCGTTCGATAAGCCAGCGAGTAGCACACCCAATATGGGTCATATCCGTGTTGAGGTTGAGCAAGCGTATTCAGGCAACTGTTGGCTCGCCAATGATTTTGATAGATTTGAGGTAGAGGGGATGACGGTGACACCGCTTGAGGCACTTACCAAGCTTTAGCAAGTTGGGCGTAGGCTACATACTTTTTGATAGTGAAACTGTCGTATAAAAAAGACGTTACCAAATGGATAACGTCTTTTTTGGTTTTAGATAAGTGGTTGTTTATAAGCCGTTACAGTTGGCGTAATAAGTCGTCGTTGCAGGCCAATCAGAGAAGATACCTTTCACACCCACCTGTTTTGCCAACACATCAACCAAGTTATATACGTCACCGTCATTATTAGTGATGTCGTTGATACCCGTGTAGTACCAGCCACCACCATTCGCCAATGGGCCTGAACGCTCAATCGTCCATGCAATCAAACCAAAACCTTGTGCTTTTGCTTGCTTGGCAAATTCGCTTGGGGCAACTTTACCATTTTGGTTGGTTACTAGCATAAAGGTCGCAGGGGCAAGGTTTTGGATACCCATGGCTTTTAGCTCAGCTAGGCTGTATTTCCAAGTTGCAGGGTTTTGCGCATCGAAAGTTGTACCTTCTTTGCTAAAGTTACTGTCATCAACCAAGAATACTGCGGTTTTGGCGTAGTCTGGGTTGTTAGCAATCCAGTATTTTAAGTCATCAATATTGAACGACTGGACGATCGATTGATCGGCGGTGTAGTTAAATTCTTTTAATGTATCAATCAACTGCTTACGATACATATCATATGTATAGCCTGCGTGTGGCATGGTAACGGTCGGCTCTTTTAGCTCGGGTGTCACTTTGACGTTCATTTGTTTGAATAAGCCTAGTGCTTCTTTGAGTGACATGAGCGTACCATTTTGGCTATAGGTATCGGTACGGAATGATGGCGTGCCTGCAAGGTACTCTTGGACAGTTTTGGCTTTGGTATTTGCGCCGTCTTGCTTACCTTTCAAGGTTTTAAATTCTGCCAAGGTAATATCTGAAGTCAAGCATTTTGCTGAAGCTGGGGTAAGTACATTGCCTTGTGCATCAAACGTCGCTGGGACAAAGTTTTGGGTACATTTTACAGCCAATGGGGTCGCCAAGATATTAGTGGTGGTGTGTAAGTCCGCATCTGAGTGACGGCATACGAGCTCATGGTCTTTGGTAAAGGCAACGTCACATTCTTGGACACCTGCGCCCATTTGGTTGGCGGCTAAGTAGCTCTCTTTGGTATGCTCAGGGAACTGTAGCGTTGCCCCACGGTGCGCGATTGAGAATTCAGTGCGTTTTGGTGCTTGATAAGCACAGCTTAGTAATTTGTCTTTGGTCGTGCCAGCGTCCATGTCATTGACCAAATAGAGTGGGCGTACACCGTAGGTCAAGCTTGGCTGCGCCAATAACTGCTGTGCCGTCACATTCGTACCTGGTTGGCTTGGTGGATTTTGTGGTGTTGGCGTAGAAGCAGGGGTTGATGCGATAGGGGTGTTAATAGCAGTATTGTTATCATTATTGTCGTTACAACCAGCCAATAATAGACCTGCGGTCATGGCAAATACCAATGGCAGTTTGCGCGATGTCAATGTCGATGGTGCTTTAAGCATACTATATCCTCTTATATCCTGATTTTTATCATTAAGGTTCGTGGTCAATCTGTCAAAAAAGTTATAACTCGATGATTAAAAACTGTTTTGATGATGTTTCGATGACTGATTCATGACAATGTTATTACAGTGTTAATCTATCTTGCGTAATTCCTCAAAATATCTCATATTCATAACAATTAGTTTTTATTTTTATAAAAATAAAAGAGGATAATTTAGTGAAACTTATATCAAAATCGATGGTAATCTGATATTTTTCAGGTATAATCACTTAAATTTATCAACTTTATATAGATATTTATTTAATAAATAATGGTTGCTGAATTGACAAGGCAACGTTTAGTCAATGGTGTTCCGTTATTTTTTGTAAATTCTCTATTGTTTAATGGACAAGGAGGGATGCGCGATGCAAATCGGTGTACCCAAGGATAACAGTTTGTACGAGCGACGTATTGCGGTCACCCCCGATACGGTCAAGAAATTCATCAAAGCCGGTCATAGTGTTGTTATCGAACGCGATGCAGGTAAAGGTTCGTTTATTACCAATGATGCGTTAGAACAAGCAGGGGCACAAATTGTTGAGGATGCGATCTCAACAAGTGATGTGGTGCTGACGGTCAATAGCTTGCCGATTGAACAAATCAACCAGCTAAAACAAGAAGCGATTGTCATCGGCATGATGAATCCGTATCGCAATGCCAATTTGCAGGATTATGCCAATCGCCACGCCAAAGTATATGCCATGGAGCTATTGCCCCGAACTTTGTCGCGGGCGCAGAACATGGACGTGCTGTCATCCCAAGCCAACTTGGCAGGTTATAAAGCGGTGATTTTGGCTGCCAACCAGTTTGGTCGTCCTTTCCCCATGTTTATGACATCGGCAGGTACGGTGAAACCTGCTCGTATTGTCATCCTAGGCGTGGGCGTCGCGGGTCTGCAAGCGATTGCCACCGCCCGTCGTTTGGGAGCGGTTGTAGAAGCCAGTGACTTACGTCCCACCGTGCGTGATCAAGTGGAGTCCGTCGGTGGTAAATGGCTCGATGTCCCCATGAGCGATGAAGAAAAAGCCAAAGCCAAAGACACAGGTGGCTATGCCTGGACACCGTCTGAGCAATATATCAAAGACCAAGCCGCGGTTGTCGATAAAGCAGTCAGCCAAGCAGATATTGTGATTACCACGGCTCAAATTCCTGGTCGCAATGCCCCGCGTTTGATACACCAAGCTACCATCGATAAAATGAAATCTGGCTCAATCCTACTCGATATGGCCGTGGAAACTGGTGGTAACGTAGAAGGCTCAGTGGTCGGACAAAATATCATCACCCCAAACGGTGTTACCATCATGGGTGTACCCAATATTCCATCGACCTTGGCGGCGCAGTCATCGGCATTGTATGCCAATAATTTATATAACTTTTTTGCAACCTTGATGGATGACAATAAAGTATTTGCGCTCAATCCAGAAGATGAAATCCAAAAAGCCTTGCTGGTTACTAGCCAAGGTCAAGTATTGTTAGCCAGTCGCTAACCTAATTTTCATTTAATTTTACCTATCGAGGTTAGGAGGTTTTATGTTATTGACCCTATTAGCGTCTGCGACATCTGCCACCCCATTTGTGGCAATCTTTAGTATCTTTGTTTTGGCTATTTTTGTGGGTTATTACGTGGTTTGGGGGGTAACGCCTGCACTGCATACCCCGCTCATGGCGGTGACCAATGCCTTATCCAGTATTGTCATCGTCGGTGCCATGCTGCAGACCGTCAGCATCAATGGGGATATGTTTACCCCAACAAGTCTTTTGGGGGCGTTTGCGGTATTTTTAGCCAGCATCAATATTTTTGGTGGTTTTTCGGTGACAGAACGTATGTTAGCGATGTTTAAATCAAAAGATAAAAAAGCCAAAGCTGAGCCAAACAAAGAAGGAAATGCTTGATGAATGAGAATTTGAATTGGGTCGCCCAACATGCGGATTGGTTTTATTTGATTGGTGCGGTGCTATTTATTTTAACCTTACGGGGTTTATCAAGCCCAAAAACCGCCATCCGTGGTAACCGATTCGGTATGATAGGTATGGCGATTGCCATTATCACCACCTTTTTCTTGGCACCCAGTCCGGTATTTGTATTAATTGTTGGCGCGATGGTTTTGGGTGCGGTGGTCGGCACTTGGAAAGCACGCACTGTTGCCATGACGCAAATGCCAGAAACCGTGGCTTTGATGCACTCTTTAGTGGGTCTATCGGCGGTTGCCATCGCACTAGCGAGCGTGTTGCATACAGGCGTCGAGCATAGCACCATCGCGCGGTTTGAATTGTTTGTGGGCTGTTTTATTGGTGCAATTACCTTCTCAGCGTCAATGTTTGCTTTTGGTAAATTGGCGGCAAAAAGCTGGGCAAAGACGATTAAAGGCAGTTGGGTAAAACCTGTCCAAGCGCTATTGTTCATCGCGATGTTAGCATTTGGTATTATGTATTTTACTACCCAATCCATGCCAGCGTTTTATGCCATGACCATTTTGGCTATTATTTTTGGCTGGATGTGGATTGCGCCGATTGGTGGCGGTGATATGCCTGTGGTGGTATCGCTACTCAACTCATTCTCTGGATGGGCAGCAGCCGGTATCGGTTTTACCCTAGGTAACTCAATGCTGATTATCGCAGGGTCACTGGTGGGTTCATCTGGGGCGATTTTGTCCTACATTATGTGTAAAGCCATGAACCGTTCACTGCTCAACGTATTGTTTGGCGGTATGTCAAGCAGCTCAGCCGCCGCGACAGAAGAAGATACCGGACCCAAAACTTACCGTACAGGTTCACCTGAAGATGCCGCCTTTATGATGGAAAACTCTAGCAGTGTCGTCATTGTGCCAGGTTATGGTATGGCGCAAGGCCGTGCCCAAAATGCGGTAAAAGAGCTTTATGAAATGCTAAAAGAAGAAGGCGTGGACGTGCGTTTTGCGATTCACCCTGTGGCAGGTCGTATGCCAGGTCATATGAACGTACTATTGGCTGAAGCGGATGTGCCGTATGAAGACATCTTAGAAATGGATGAAATCAACTCGGACTTTGCCGGTACGGACGTTGTGCTGATTATCGGTGCCAATGACGTGGTCAACCCAGCGGCAAAAGACGATCCAAACTCACCGATCTTTGGTATGCCGATTCTTGAAGCAAACAAAGCGCAAACCGTGATGGTCATCAAACGCTCAATGAGTGCCGGCTACGCAGGTCTTGATAATAGCTTGTTCTACATGGATAAAACCATGATGATCTTTGGCGATGCCAAAAAAGTGGTGGAAGACATGATTCGCCATATCAATGGCACAGGTCACTAAGTTTTTGTAACTTTAATCAACCCTGACTAATCAGTTTAGTCAGGGTTTTTTATTTGCTATAATCAGGCGGATATCACAAGGAAAATTTATGAATTTATTAATTCGTTACCTTATATTATGCTTGATGCTAAAATCCGATAAAGCAAAGTCATCCAAACCAAGCTACAGCGATGCGATTATCCGCCACTATCGGGTGTTGCCACATGATATGGGGTTTCGTAATCATGTGCCTAATTATCGCTATTTAAGCTTTATTGAGCTCAATATTCAACAGTGGCTGATGCAGCAACGCCCAACGGACGAGCTAGGTTGGGTGATTGCATCGCAACAATTAACTTATATCAAAGAAGGCTTTTTGTTTGATAAATTGACGCTTCGCAGTCAATTATTGGCTTGGGATAAAAAATACCTGTATTTTCGCCACGAGTTTTGGATGAAAAATGACTTAAATGTGGTGGCACTGACCAAAATTGTATTGATGCTAGACGAGCAAGTGCAACCGACCCGCGTCATTGTACAACAAGACGAACAAACCCATCCTGTCATCAAAACTTGGCAAGACAATCTTAACGAAATCAAAAAACTCACCCCCATCAAATAACTGGAGAAAAATATGTCCCTCAAATGGAACGACACGTTAGAAATTGCCATTCAACTTTCTGAAAAATACCCTGATGAAGACGTGCAATATATTCGTTTTACCGATTTGCATCGGTATGTGACGCAGTTAGAAGAATTTAGCGATGACCCAACCAAATCCACCGAAAAACAACTAGAAGCGATTCAAATGGCTTGGCTAGACGAACTAGATTAAGCCAAATGCTAGATTCTTCACACTAGATTCTTAAATGAGCAGCAGATAAATTAATTTACCTATGAAAAATTACCCACGTTTGCTTAATGCATCAGCCAAAAATAACAGTTTTTGATGTCATTTATCTTGGGTAAATAATAATTTGCCAGCCCAACGAAGATTGCCAACCCCACCAAAATTAGCCGTATCACTGGGTTGTTAGCAAGCAGTATTTGGGCTAACATTATTTAGTTTAACAGCAAGTTTTGTAATATTTGCTCATAAATTGCGGCAAGTTTGCCCAAGTCTTCAACTGCTACACACTCATCAATTTGGTGGATGGTGGCATTACGCACGCCAAGCTCAACCACTTCAGGCGACCTATTTTCAACGTTCAACGTTGCAATAAAACGACCATCTGAGGTGCCGCCTGTGGTTGAAAGCTGTGTATCTGTTCCGGTCACGGCTTTAATCGCGGATTGACAGGCGCCGACGAGTTTGCCTTGCGGCGTCAAAAATGGGTTACCCGATAGTTTCCAATCGATGTGATAACTGGCTGCACCGTCTTGAAAATGCTTATCAAAAATCGCATGAGTGGTCGCTTTAAGTTTCTCATCGTTGGTCTCAGTTGAAAAACGAAAATTAAACTCAGCGCTTAACGTTGCAGGAATCACATTGTTAGCCCCAGTGCCTGCATGAAGGTTGGATATTTGCAGGGTGGTGGCAGGAAAGTACGCATTGCCATTGTCCCAAGTTTGGCTACAAAGCTCGGATAGGGCTGGCAAAGCATAATGAATAGGGTTTACTGCCAAATGCGGGTAGGCAACATGGCCTTGTTTGCCGGTCACCGTCACAACAGCGCCAAGCGAGCCACGGCGACCATTTTTGATGATATCGCCCAAGCTGTGAGTGCTAGAGGGTTCGCCAATCAAGCAATAGGTGATTGGTTGGTTGCGCGATTGCAATGTTTCAACCACTTTGACTGTACCGTTGATTGAAGGACCTTCTTCATCAGCGGTGATTAAGAAAGCAATTGAGCCGTGGTGATTGGGGTGGTGGGTGACAAAATTTTCAACAGCGACAGTAAATGCCGCAATCGCTGTTTTCATGTCTGCAGCACCACGCCCATACAGTATGCCATCTTTGATAGTAGGCTCAAATGGCGGATAAGTCCATTGGCTGACATCGCCTGTGGGCACGACGTCGGTATGGCCTGCAAAACATAAAACGGGCGCCTGCGCCTGCCCACGACCTTGACGGATTGCCCATAAGTTTTTGACTTCTGCTTCGCGTCCTGTCGCGCCTTTTTCACCAAAGTATAAAAACTCACAATCAAACCCAAGGTGGTTAAGCCGCTCAGCCAGTATATTTTGACAGTCAAAGTCAGTCGGCGTCACTGATGGCTCGCGCATCAGCTGTAAACTCAGTGCTAAGGTCTGCGCTTGAAGGTGGTCTAAATCAGTCGCGTTACTGGCATAATCAGTCATTCTCGTTTCCTTAAAATCTCTTAAAAATCTCTCAAAAATCTCGCTTATTTGCGCTGCATATTAGCATAAATTAGCGCCTTAGCGGGTCGCATTGTTCGCAATCGCTCAGCATTTTGGCTACAATACGCTTTTTTTCTCACTGCGCTTTTTTTCTTACTGGGCTTTTTTGTGTTGTTTGCGAATGTTACTGGGGACATATGGTACCGATGAATATCTCTACTTTTTTCATGGGCATGAGCGTGTGCTTTTCGTTAATTTTGGCGATTGGGGCACAGAATGCGTTTGTGCTTAAACAAGGGCTAAAACAACAATTTGTGTTTATCGTATGTTTGATTTGCGCGTTATCCGATGCGGTGTTGATTACGGGTGGCGTGTTTGGTTTTGGCAAGCTGATTTCGCAATTTCCGCTGATTATCACCATCGCCAAATACGCAGGGGCGTTGTTTTTAATTGTGTATGGTGCCCGAAGTTTTATTGCGGCTTATCAATCAAACCAATCGCTCGTGGCGCAGGGTGAAGACGTTGGTAATTTAAAACAAGTGATTGCCATGTGCTTGGCGTTTACTTGGCTCAATCCCCATGTGTATTTAGATACGGTGATTTTGCTTGGGACAATTGCATCACAGGTTACTGATAAACTGGCGTTTGCGTTGGGTGCAATTTTATCTTCGTTTATCTTCTTTTTTAGTTTGGGTTATGGTGCGCGTGTGCTGCAACCGCTATTTGCCAAACCACTGTCTTGGAAAATTCTTGATATCCTTATCGGGATTGTGATGTGGGGGATTGCGGCAAGTTTATTGCTGGCTAATTAGCCCATCTTTTCTCATCCAAGTGGCAATGGAGAAGCGTTCACGATGGGTAATTGCGACTTGATGGACTAAGTTACTGTTAAAAATCACCAATCTGTTACCTTGGGGCTGTAATTGTTGTTGTGTTTCATGCTGATCGATGACGACAATTTCACCGCCATCGTGCACGCCCCAACCCTCATTGAGATAAAAAACCGCCGATAACACACGTTCATCACGCCCTTGCGGATTGTCTGAATGCCACTGATAACCAAAACCTGCAGGGTAGCGGGCATAATGGGCTTCACTACGGCGAATGCCGGTGTATAAGGTTTGATTAAAAAATTGCGCGAGCTCATTAATCGCTTGTAGATACTGCATACCAATCGGACAGTGCTCATCAATCCAGCGGGTGCTATCCCCGCGAATGCTAGTGATTCGCTCACCCTGCGTCAAATTGGCGGCTTGGTAATCAATCAAGCCACTCTCTTTTTGTAACGCCTGAAAAAATTTGACGTCAAAACAGTCATCTAGCACGATAAACCCGTCATTAACCAAACCGTCAAGCTGTGCGTCATTTATTTTTTCAAACCAATTGGGCAGGATAAAATTCAACTCTGGCATATGCGCTATGTTTCCTCCACTATTGTTTAAACATTTAACTGGGCAATTTTTAGCAAAAACTTCTAGCAAAAACTTCGCCAATTTTTGATAGCTATGCTACCATACCTGCTAATTTGTTTACGAAAAATTTATTATGAATTATCAACACAGCTACCACGCGGGCAACTTCGCTGATGTGGTAAAACACGTTTTATTATTGCAATTACTTGAGATGATGAGCGCCAAGCCAAAACCTTATTATATTTTGGATGCGTATGGTGGGCGCGGTTTGTATTCACTTGCCAGTGATGAAGCCAAAAAAACGGGTGAAGCCATCCATGGCATTACCAAACTGCTAGCGCAAGATAATAGCCAAGCGCCACAGGCGGTGCAAACCTATCTACAAGATATTGGCTACGCCAAAAAATTCTACGATAAGCATGTGTATCCAGGTTCGCCTTGGTTTATTGCCCATCACATCGAAAAACAACAAGACGCTCACCCAGAAATTACCAATCGCGCCGAAGCGTTTGAATGGAAAGCAAGCGAGTTTGATGCACTCAACTACCAACTGCACCAATTGCCCATTGGCGTGCAACATCGCAACGCCTATGAAGGAATTTTGGCGGTGCTACCACCGCAAGAAAAACGCGGGTTAATTTTAATCGACCCCCCCTTTGAACAGGAACACCGTGATTTTAGCGCATTGGTAGATTTATTGGTCAAAGCGCATAAAAAATGGTCAACCGGGGTATTGGCACTTTGGTATCCCATCAAAAACAACGATGCGGTTGAGCTGTTTTATAAAAAAATGAAACGCACCGAAATCCGCCGTCAGTTGGTACTTGAGCTGAATATTTTCCCACCCGATTTGCCGATGGGTTTAAATGGGACGGGTATGTTGGTGATTAACCCACCTTGGCAATTTGATGCTAAAGCCGAAGAGATTTTGCAATATCTACAGCCAATTTTGCAGCATCCTGAAAGCCCACAAATGAGTGTGGAGCAGCGCACCAAAGTACAATGGTTGGTTGGCGAATAATGTCACACTTGGCGGGTTAACTGGTCACAAAACCCGCCAAATTTCGCAATTTGTTACCGAGCTCGATGCACTTAGCAATAAACGATTTATTATAGACGACCTGCAAGAGACAACCTGCAAGGATAATCAATGAATAACGATAATAACCAACCAACCCTTATCAAGACGCCCATCGACGCATTACAACAGCCGCAACAGCCGCAACAGCACACTAAGGATATCAATCCGATTCAGCTTGAGCATCAGCGTAACCGTGAATTGGCAGAAACCGATGACTACGATGGGCTCACCTTTGAAGTCATTGAAAATGCGCGTGTCGCTGATAAAACGATTGCGCAAAAAGGCGTTTATTTAATTCCCAATTCATTTACGCTATTGTCGCTGCTTGCGGCATTTTATTCGATTACCCAAAGCGCGTTGGGGGAAGGGCATTATATGCGTGCCTGTGTGGCGATTTTTATCTCGGCATTGCTAGATGGGTTAGATGGTCGGGCGGCAAGGCTGTTCAATGCACAAAGTCCCTTTGGCGAGCAGCTAGATTCGCTAGCCGACTGCATCGCGTTTGGACTGGCGCCTGCGTTATTGATTTATCATTATGCGTTAGAGCCGTTGGGGCGTATTGGTATCGCTTGCGCCTTTGTGTATGCTGCCTGTGCCGCGCTGAGACTGGCGCGTTTTAATGTACAAATTGGTGTCGTTGATAAAAAATACTTTGTCGGGGTAGCAAGTCCGTTAGCCGCTATTTTAGTCACGACGTTTGTGATGGTACATATGGATTGGCAAGTTGAATTGCCTGCGACCAGTCCCGCTTTTCAAATCTTGGCAGCCGTTTGGGTGGTGATAGCCGGCTTTTTGATGGTGAGTAATTTAAAATACTATAGCTTTAAAGAATTTGATAAAAAGCGTGTCCCCTTTGTGGCATTGATTTTGATTGTGTTTGCGCTCGGTATCGTGCTGTATAATATTCCTGCAGGATTGCTTGCGATTAGCGTGATTTACGCCTTATCGGGCCCAGTAACTGCGGTTTGGAGCAAGTTCAAACGCAAACCTGTTTAGCGCTACTTTAGGTTTTTTTGTTTTAGTAGCAATTTTTTTTAGAAACGGATGTTCAAATAGTACAAAAACTGGCATGATGAGCGTATCGCCTTCATGCCCGTTTTTTTTGGGTAATATGATGCGTTGTTCAAGGATATGAACCATTAATTTCCTCATAAGGAGTATGAGATGCACCGTCAGTCTGATTTAATCCACCCTACTTTTAGCCTAACCAAAATTTTTATCTCGGTGTGGCTGGCCTCAACCTTAGCCGCTTGTGGTAGCGACAATGATTCCGCTACAACGCCACCTGCCAAAACAGGCGTTGCTTCACTGCCCACAGGTAATTTAATCAAAGATCCATTAACGACCAAAAATCTCACCCCCAGCGCCTTAACCCAGTTATTTAATACCACAGATCCCGATTTTAGCAAAGTTACAGCCACGCCCAAGTGTGGTGTGCGTGTGGAATACATGCAATATGATACCGTCGATGTCAAAGGTAATAAGACCGATGCGACGGGTGCTGTGTTTATTCCAACAGGCACGGATGCAAGCTGTAGTGGCAATCGACCGATTGTACTCAATGCACACGGCACGGCAACGACCAAAGCCTATAATTTTGCAGAAGTCGGTAATGCCAATAATGAAGCAGGACCAGCGGCGACATTGTTAGCGGCCCTGTTTGCAGGGCAGGGCTATGTGGTTATCTCACCCAATTATGCAGGTTATGACAAATCAAGCCTAGCTTATCATCCGTACCTCAATGCCCAGCAGCAGTCACACGAGATGGCAGATGCGTTAAAAGCAGGCAGGGAAGTGGTACGCCGCACAGGCAGTGCAACCAACATTGCCGACAATGGCAAATTGTTTATCACAGGTTATTCTCAAGGTGGCTATGTCACCATGGCAACCACACGCTATCTTGAAACGCTCAAAGAACCTGTGACAGCAGCACTGCCAATTTCTGGACCCTATGCCATGGAAGCCTTTGGTGATGTGGTATTTGGTGGCAAAGTCATGCTCGGTGCGACGTTTTTTGCTCCGCTGATGGCTCGCAACTATCAAGAGCAGTATGGCAATATTTATGCCAAACCCAGTGACATGTTCGCGCCAGCCAATGCCGATGAAATCCCTTCGCTACTGCCTAGCGCCAGCATGACTGATATGCAGCTCATTTTAAGTGGTAAATTGCCTGCCTCTGCGATGTTTCAAAAAGCCCCAACGGGCAATTCAACGCTCGATGCGTTATCACCGTCTGACCCAGCATTTAGCTTTGGCTTTGACACGACGCATTATTTAGTCAAAAATGACTACCGATTAGGGTACTTGGCGGATGCCCAAAAAAATGTCGATTGGGCAGTGCCTTATTTACAAGGTTATACCAACTATAGCCCAGTGCCTGCTACAATGCCTGAACATCCACTACGTAAAGCGTTAAAAGCCAATGACTTGCGCGGCTATTTACCCACAATGCCTGTCGTTATGTGTGGTGGTAACCAAGATCCGATGGTGTTCTTTGACGTCAATAGTAGTTTAATGAAAACGCTATGGGACACTGACACTAATAAAACTAGCGCGACCAAGTTGGGGATTATTGATATCGATGTCACCAATCGCGCCACGCGTCAAAAACCGATTTATCAAACGTTAGGTTTTGATAACGTCAACAATAATAGCATCCAGTCTCAATCAGAAAAAATGCAAGCAGGATTTGCTAGCAAAGTGCAAAATATTGCAGCGAATGCGGCTGCCAACGGGGGCAATCCATCACAAGCCGTTGCTATGCAATATCATGGTTTAGTCACGCCGTATTGTATGGGTGTGGCACAGACATTGTTTAGTCAGTTCTAAGTTTAGCCAGTTCTAAATATGCGATAGCCTGAAACTATAGCCAATTAACTAACACGCACTTAACTGATACCCATTTAACAAAGCCTGTTTATCAACAGGCTTTGTCATTAGACAGTTTGATATCGAGCCTCAGATTTAATCCGATTATTTTATAGCTTGTAAAAATAACTGGTAAAGTTTGGGCAGTTTACCATGGGGTAAAATAACACCCGTCAAAGCGTGATATTTTGATATTACCGTCGACATTTGGCGGTGAGTTAACTGCTAAATCATGCGTTTTATGCTATAATTATTCCTTTTTACTATCCTAAAATATAACGTCATCTGTGTTACTTTTCGAAAAGTTTTGATTGGGGTTTTTTGCAGCTTTTAGTCAAAAATGCGCGTTGCCTTTACATTGCGCAGCGCTTTTAAGTTAGGCATTGCCTTGAAAAGTAAAATAAATAAGATGACTCATATTTAAGTAGCTTGATAAAAGGAGCGTGCATGTCCACCGATTCCGTTAGCCCCATTGGCATCGTCGATGAATTAAAACAATCTTATCTCGACTATGCCATGAGCGTAATTGTCTCCCGTGCTTTACCTGATGTGCGTGATGGGCTCAAACCTGTTCATCGCCGTGTGTTATACGCGATGCATGAATTATCAAACGACTTTAACAAACCTTACAAAAAATCGGCGCGTGTGGTCGGTGATGTTATCGGTAAATACCACCCACATGGCGATACCGCAGTGTATGACGCGATTGTGCGTTTGGCGCAGCCGTTCTCAATGCGCTATATGCTCATCGATGGTCAAGGTAATTTTGGCTCAGTGGATGATGACCCTGCCGCAGCGATGCGTTATACCGAAGTGCGCATGCAAAAACTTACTCACCAAATGCTGGGTGATTTGGATAAAGACACTGTGGATTGGGAGCCAAACTATGATGGCTCGGAGCAAATGCCAAGCGTCATGCCAGCCCGTATTCCAAATTTGCTCGTCAATGGCGCTACAGGGATTGCGGTGGGTATGGCGACCAATATGGCGCCACATAATCTGACGGAAGTGATTAATGCGTGTTTGGCCTATGCCGATGATCCGCACATCTCTGGTGAAATGCTCATGCAGTACATCACCGGTCCTGATTTCCCAACAGGCGGTATTATTTATGGTCGCTCAGGCATTGTCGATGCTTATCGCACCGGTAAAGGTCGCCTGCATTTGCGCGGTAAATATCACATCGAACCGATGAGTGAAACGGGCGCTAATAAAGAACGTGAGCGTATTGTATTTACCGAGATTCCATACCAAACCAATAAAGCAAAACTGATTGAAAAAATCGCAGAATTGGTACGCGATAAAAAACTTGAAGGTATTAGCGAGATTCGTGATGAGTCAGATAAAGATGGCATGCGTATCGCCATTGATTTAAGACGCGGTGAAAACGCGGAAGTCATCGTTAACAATCTATTTATCCAAACGCCTTTAGAATCAAGTTTTAGTATCAACATGGTTGCCTTAGATGAAGGTCAACCTAAAATCATGACGTTGCGTGATTTGATTGCCGCTTTTGTGCGTCACCGCCAAGAAGTTGTCACTCGCCGTACTATTTTTGAACTCAAAAAAGCGCAGGCACGTGGTCATTTACTCGAAGGACTAACGATTGCCCTTGCCAACATTGATAGTATTATTGACACTATCAAGGCATCGGCAAACCGCCAAGAAGCCCGCGATAACTTACTGACCAATACTTGGCAGTCAGGTGGCGTGATTGCTATGTTAGAGGCAGCAGGCAGTCATTCGATTCGCCCTGATGTGATTGAAGGCGAAGACCTAAACGCCCCATATGGACTGATTGATGACAACCAACATTATCGTCTATCGCCTGACCAAGTCAATGCGATTTTAGATATGCAGCTGCACCGATTAACGGGGCTAGAGCAAGACAAGCTACAGCAAGAATTCAAAGAAATCTTGGCACTCATTGCCCAATTACAAAGCATTTTGGATAACTTTGATCAATTGATGCAAATAATCAAAGAAGAATTAATCCAAATCCGTGATGATTTTGGCGATGCACGTAAAACCCAAATCGTCGATAGCCGCAGTGACTTTAGCCGTGCTGATTTGATTCCTGAACAAACCGTTGTATTGACTGTTTCACGCACGGGCTATGCCAAAACCCAGCCTATCAGCGACTATATTGCCCAAAAACGCGGTGGTAAAGGCAAGTCAGCCACTGCCATGAAAGCAGACGATGTCATTGACCATATGGTGGTCACGTCCACACACAACAACGTGATGATTTTTACCGATCGTGGTCGTGTATTTGGGTTACAAGTGTTTGAAGTGCCTATGGCCAGCCGCGGTTCGCGTGGCCGTCCGATGGTCAATCTGATTGCACTCGATGCCGATGAAAAAGTCACCGCCATCTTGCCCGTGACCGAAGACGACAAGCAAAATGACAATAGATATGTGTTCTTTGCAACCGCATCGGGTATGGTAAAACGCGTCCAATTGTCACAATTTAAAAACCTTCGCGCCAACGGACTTCGCGCTGTCGAACTCAATGACGGCGATAACTTGATTGGCGTTGCCATTACCGATGGCGAGCAAGACATTATGTTATTTTCCAATGAAGGTAAAGCCATTCGCTTTAATGAAAGTAAAATCCGTGCGATGGGTCGTACTGCAAAAGGGGTGCGAGGTATGCGGGTGACGCTACTGGCCAATCAAGGTATCGAAGACGAGGACGCTGAGCTTGAAGACGATAGCCACGATGACCAAGACAATGACAGTGTCGTTGCGGTTAGCCGTGTGGTGTCGTTGGTTGTTGCCCCACAGCAAGGCGAGATTTTATGTGCTTGTGAGCGTGGCTTTGGCAAACGTACCCCTGTCTCTGATTTCCCTGTCAAAGGTCGTGGCGGTAAAGGCATTATTGCCATCAAAACCACGGCGCGTAATGGCGAGTTGGTGCAGGCGTTAGCGGTAACCGATGCTGATGATATTGTGCTGATTTCTGATGCAGGCACGTTGGTGCGTACACCTGTCGGGCAAATCGCGCAAACAGGTCGTAATGCGCAAGGGGTCACCCTGATTCGTATTTCACAAGATGAATCATTGGTTTCCATCGCTTTGGTTGAAGGCGGTAGTGAAGACGAGCTGGACGAAGATAGTTTAGAGACAGCATTGGCTGACAATATCCCGCAAGATGGTACTGATTTACAAGACAGTGCTGATTTACAAAACATCGAGTTGTCTGAAGCCCTGCAGCAAGATGGTTTACTAGAAGCCGATGTACAACAGGCCGATGCACAACAGCTAGATGACTAATTTGTAGCATTACCATTTTTAGCCTTGCTTTATCAAACCAGCTTATCAATCAATAAGCTGGTTTTTTTCGCTGAATTCTACAATTTCGCAACAGCCAGCAAGTTTAAAGCCTTATAAAATTTAAAGTTACCTTGTTCCAACAATCCTATTACATTAGAAGACGAGTATACCCATGTCAAAACTGCATCTACATCACCTTGAAAAATCACGTTCGTTTCGTATTCTTTGGCTATTAGAGGAATTAGAGCTGCCTTATCAGTTGACCAAGTACGAACGCCATCATGGTTTGGCACCCAAGTCTTTGCAAAAAATTCACCCGATGGGTAAGGCACCTATCCTGCAAGATAATGGAAAAACGCTGATTGAATCTGCCAATATCATTGAGTATTTGATTGATAACTATGACCAGTTAAGCGACCAGCAAGATGCACAGCCAGTCTCACAACTAGTGCTGAATAAAAAATTTCGCCCAGATTATGGTAGTGAAGCGTATGAGCAGTATCGATATTGGCTGCATTTTACCGAAAGCTCGTTGATGCCATTGCTTATTATCCGACTAATATTTGCTACCATGATAAAAAAATCACCGATAGGTATCAAGCAAGTGGCAAAATTACTCAAATCGGGGATAGACAAATCTTATCTGAATCATTCACTAACCGAACAGCTCAAAATGTTAGATAAGCATTTGGGTGGCAATGAATGGCTTGCTGGTAACCAATTTAGCGGCGCTGATATACAGCTTGAATTTGGCATAAACGCCATGCAAGAAACCCATAGTTTAGAGGCAAAATACGCCAACATTCACAATTGGTTAAAAAAATGCCAAGCTCGCCCAGCTTATCAAAAAGCGGTTGATAAGTGTTGATGGTTGACTGTCAAGCGATTTAATGCTTTTATTGCTTTACTTTGTTGATAAATTTACTATACGGTCAGAAAAAACAGTTGTTTTTTCACCTTTATTTCATAGCTAAATACCTATTAAAAATTAGCGAAAATACATAAATATTTTTTTCATGTAAAATATTGCTATCGCTATTTATAACAATGTTTTGTATCTAATAGTTGAATACTTTGAGTCGTTTACAACCTAGCTCCATTCTAGGTTATTTCCATGGATGGATGCCATTGCCAGAAGGAACGAAAAATGCAATATCAGTATTTTAAAGACCCTGATAGTCAAGAAACCCAAGAATGGCTTGATGCCTTTGATTCGGTGATTAAGTCAGTGGGAAAAAAACGTGCCACTTTTTTACTAAAAGCCATCTATGATAAGGCGGTACAAGAAGGGTTACGCGTTAACCGCCTTGATACCGCTTACATCAACACTATTCCTGTAGAAGATCAACCCCCGTATCCCGGTGATTTAACCCTCGAGCGTAAAATTCGCGCTATCATTCGTTATAATGCGGTGGCGATGGTGATGCGTGCCAACAAAAATGACGACGACTTAGGCGGTCACCTAGCGACGTTTGCCTCAAGCGCGACGTTATACGAAACAGGTTTTAACCATTTTTGGCGTGCAGCGAGTGAAAACTTTGGTGGGGATATGATTTATTATCAAGGTCATGGTTCGCCAGGGATGTATGCTCGCTCATTTTTAGAAGGTCGATTGACTGAAGAGCAGCTAACAAATTTTCGCCGTGAAGTAGGCGGCAAGGGGCTATCTAGCTACCCACACCCTTATTTGATGCCTGACTATTGGCAGTTCCCAACCGTATCGATGGGTTTAGGCCCAATCATGTCGATTTATCACGCGCATGTGCACCAATATCTTGAAAATCGTGGCTTGATTCCAAAAGAAGGTCGCAAGATTTGGGCATTCTTGGGCGATGGTGAAACCGATGAGCCAGAGAGCTTAGGTGCTATCTCACTAGCCGGTCGCGAGAATCTAGAAAATCTGATTTGGGTGATTAACTGTAACTTACAGCGTCTAGATGGCCCTGTACGTGGTAACGGTAAAATCATCCAAGAGCTTGAATCTGTGTTTCGGGGTGCAGGTTGGCGGGTGATTAAAGTCATTTGGGGCGGTAAATGGGATACGCTACTAGACAAAGATCATACAGGCGCCCTCAAATACCGTATGCTTGAGACCCTCGATGGGGAATACCAAGTCTATAAAGCGCGTGATGGTAAATTTGTCCGTGACTATTTTTTTGGTAAATACCCAGAACTTGCCGAAATGGTCAAAGATTGGACTGACGAAGAAATCCAAAATTTAGACCGTGGTGGTCACGACCCGATGAAGGTGTATGCCGCATTTAGTGAAGCTATGAAAGCCAAAGGTCAGCCCACAGTGATTTTGGTTAAAACTGTCAAAGGCTATGGCTTATCTAACCAAAGCCAAGCGGTCAACAAAACCCACCAAATCAAAAAACTCGAAATTGACTCATTAAAATACTTCCGTGATCGTTTTGATTTGCCATTTACCGATGCGCAGCTTGAAGAATTGCCATTTTATCGTCCTGATGAAAATTCTGCTGAAATCCAATACCTCAAAGGTCGCCGTCAAGCACTGGGCGGACATCTACCCAATCGCCGTAGTGGTCATATTCCACTCGATGTCCCAGGATTGGAGATTTTTGACAAATTACTACAAGGTAGTGCAGGCAAAGAACAATCTACCACCATGGTATTTGTACGCTTGCTAGCGGCACTGCTAAAAAATAAAGCGCTGCAAGAGCGTGTGGTGCCGATTGTTCCTGATGAAGCCCGTACTTTTGGTCTTGAAGGTATGTTCCGCCAATTGGGTATCTACTCGGCATCGGGTCAAAATTATACCCCTGAAGACCATGAAGCCTTAATGGGTTATAAAGAAGCCAAAGACGGTCACATGCTGGAAGAAGGTATTAATGAAGCGGGTGCCATGAGTGCTTGGATTGCGTTAGCGACCAGTTATTCAACCAATGCGTTGCCGATGATTCCTTTTTATATCTATTATTCGATGTTTGGTTTCCAACGCGTCGGTGATTTAGTTTGGGCCGCAGGCGATATGCAGGCGCAAGGCTTCTTGCTTGGCGGTACGGCAGGTCGTACCACACTCAATGGTGAAGGCTTACAGCACCAAGATGGTCATCAGTTGATTTTATTTAACACGGTGCCAAACTGTGTCACTTATGACCCATGTTATGGTTATGAGCTAGCGGTGGTTGTACAAGATGGTCTGCGCCGTATGTATGGTGAAGGCGAACGGGTTTTCTATTATATCACCTTAATGAATGAAAACTACGAGCAACCAGCCATGCCAACAGGGGTGGAAGAAGGCATCAAAAAAGGCATGTACTTGCTCAAAGACAATGGTTCAAAACAAGTGCAATTGCTAGGTTCAGGCGTGATTTTACGGGAGGTTGAAAAAGCCGCGCAAATTCTAGCTGAAGAATTCAATATTAATGCCAACGTGTGGAGTGTCACAAGCTTTAATGAACTCACTCGTGAGGGCATGGCATGTGATGAGTACAATCGTCTGCACCCACTAGATGAACAGCGTACGCCTTGGGTTACTGAACAACTTGCGCAGCATGAAGGTATTGTAGTCGCCGCCACCGACTATATGCGCATGTTCTCTGAACAAATCCGCGCCTATCTACCAGACAGTCGTCCGTATGCCACCTTAGGTACCGATGGTTTCGGTCGTTCGGATAGTCGCCGCCAATTACGCAGTTACTTCAAAGTAGATGCCGCGCACATTGTGGTGGCAACGCTTAAACTATTAGCAGATGAAGGTGAGGTTGATGCGCGTTTGGTCAAAGATGCGATTAGTAGCTTGGGTATTGATGCCGATGCCTCACCGGCTTGGTATCCTCAAGTACAAATCGACCACTCCCCAGATGCCCCAGCGATTTTAGGCGCGCATCCAAAACCTGTACCAACCTTGGTTGAAGAGGATGATGAAGCGATTTCAGCAGACGGCAAAGCAGAAGACAAAGCCGATGCGCCAATTCTTAACGACAAACCTGAATAATAGAAATTAATAGTAGGTAATCAGCCACGTATTAGCGGCTGATTGCCCACTTAGTAAAAATAAAAATTTAAGGATAAACCCATGGAAATCAAAGTTCCCGACTTAGGCGTTGATAGCGCTGAAGTCAGCGAAATTATGGTCAAAGTTGGCGATGTCATCAATGTGGACGATAACATTGTCTTATTAGAGTCTGACAAAGCCTCTGTGGAAGTACCTGCGACATCAGCAGGGACTATCACAGCGATTAATCTTCAAATCGGTGATAAGGTCAAAGAAGGTGATGTGATTCTCACCATCGACAGTGCAGGCAATACCCAATCAGACACTGCACCTGTAGAGCAGCCGGCGCAACAGACAGACCAACAAGCAGCCCAATCTCACGAAGCTGGAGAAACTAAAGACGCTAACGCGACTTCATCGCAGGCGCCGTCCATGGCTGCATCAAACCAATCACAGCCCACATCAGCTGAAGCAACCTATACATTGCCAGATTTGGGTGTCGATACCGCAGAAATTAGTGAGTGGTTGGTCAAAGAAGGCGATACTGTCACTGCTGAACAACCGCTGGTATTGGTCGAATCCGATAAAGCATCGGTCGAAGTACCGGCACCTGTCAGCGGAAAAATTGTCAAATTCTTAGTCAATGCAGGGGATACGGTCACCAATGGCCAGGACTTTATCGTGATGGCGTCCCAATCAGCTACGCAACAGTCACTAGCCGGTAACCCATCAGAACAAGCCGCCAGTCAAGCCAATTCAGCGACAAACCAAAATGAGCCACCTGCTCAAACGGTATCTGCACCTCAATCATCCACACCCGCTGGTAAACAAACCTTTGGTTTGCCTGATCTCGGGGTAGAATCGGCACAGATTAGTGAATGGATGGTCAAAGTAGGCGATGAGGTCACAGCAGAACAACCATTGTTGTTGGTAGAATCCGATAAAGCATCGGTGGAAGTTCCTTCGCCAGTCGCCGGTAAAGTGGCTGAATTACTGGTTAACGCTGGCGATACCGTCACCAATGGTCAAGACTTTGTTGTGATTGAAGCGGCGGGGTCAGTGCAATCAGCATCAAGTTCAGCTTCACAGCCGCAAGCGACCATCAATACTGCTCAGCAAGCAGTCGCTAAAACGCAAAATACCGCGTCGACTTCAACTAATAGCGCTACCACAACAGCTAGCCAGTCAAGTTCAGAGTCCAAACTATCTGAAGCACAAATTAATGCCAAAAACGCCGCGGTTTATGCAGGTCCTGCGGTGCGCAAACTTACGCGCCAATTGGGTGTTGATGTCAGTGAGGTGACTGGCACGGGCGCTAATGGGCGTATTGTCAAAGAAGACGTGTTTGCTTATGTCAAAAATACAATAAAAGCGGTCAGCACGCCAGCCGCTGCAAACAAAGCCTCTGCGCCATCAGCGGCTCACTCAGGATTACCTAATTTACCCGATATGAGTAAAACGGAAATTTGGGGAGAAATTGAGCGTCAAGATTTGACACGTCTACAAAAAGTCTCAATTCCGCAGCTTAACTACAATACCTATTTGCCACAAGTCACCCAGTTTGATTTGGCAGATATTACCGATGTTGAAAAATTGCGTGGTGACTTAAAAGATGAAATGAAAAAAGAAGGGGTGAGTCTAACTATTCTGGCTTTCATCATGAAAGTAACTGCTTATGCGCTGATGCAACATCCAAAATTTAACAGCCATTTAAGCGATGACAACACCCAAATTATCATCCGTAAATCTGTGAATTTAGGCTTTGCTGTAGCAACCGAGGATGGTTTGACAGTACCTGTCATTCAACGTGTAGAGCAAAAAGGCATCAAGCAACTGGCGATTGAAATCGGCGAGCTTGCCAAAAAAGCGCGTGATAAAAAACTATCTGCCAAAGAGTTAACAGGCGCGTCATTTACGATTTCAAGTCAAGGCAATCTTGGCGGTACTTACTTTACGCCGCTGGTCAATTGGCCCCAAGTTGCGATTTTGGGCGTGAGTGAATCTAGCATTCAGCCACGTTGGAATGAGACTAAAGGGGAGTTTGAGCCACGTTTAATGCTACCGTTGTCATTATCGTATGACCACCGTGTGATCAATGGTGCGGACGCTGCGGTATTTACCCGATATATTGCAAAATTACTAGCAGATCCACGCCGCGTGTTGTTATAATTTTTAGCGTCAAAAGAACCTAGCGTGTTATATCCATGCTAGGTTTTTTTAATGCCCAAAAAAAGCCCTTAGTCAAAACTAAGGGCTTTATGAATGCCAACAAGCTTATTTTTCGGTTTTTGCTAAGAAGAACCAAGTGTCTAACACGGAATCAGGGTTCAGTGAAACAGAAGTAATACCTTGTTCCATTAACCACATCGCTAGGTCTGGATGGTCAGAAGGACCTTGTCCACAGATACCGATATACTTACCTTGTGCGTTACAGGCATCGATAGCCATTTTCAGTAGTTTTTTAACCGCTGGGTCACGTTCATCAAATGATTGAGATACGATACCCGAATCACGGTCAAGACCAAGCGTTAACTGGGTTAAATCGTTTGAGCCGATTGAGAAACCATCGAAGTATTGTAAAAACTCTTCTGCCAACAAGGCATTGGTTGGCAACTCACACATCATGATGACGCGTAAACCGTTTTCACCACGTTTAAGACCATTTTTCTCAAGCAGTTCTAGTACCTTACGCGCTTCTTCTGTCGTACGTACGAATGGAATCATGATTTCAACGTTGGTTAAGCCCATTTCATCACGAACGCGTTTTAATGCACGACATTCTAATTCAAAGCAGTCACGGAAGTTTTCTGATACGTAACGGCTGGCACCACGGAAACCGAGCATTGGGTTTTCTTCAGATGGCTCGTATAGTTTACCGCCGATTAAGTTTGCATATTCATTTGATTTAAAGTCAGACATACGTACGATAACTTTCTTATCTTTGAATGCAACGGCTAGGGTTGAAATACCTTCAACCAATTTATCAACGTAGAAATCAATCGGTGAAGCATAACCTGCCATGCGTTCTTGAATTGCTTGTACGATTTCGCGTGGTAGAGTGTTCATGTTAAGCAGTGCTTTTGGATGCACGCCAATCATACGGTTGATGATGAATTCTAAACGCGCCAGACCCACTCCTTCATTAGGGATTTGTGCAAATCCAAAGGCGCGGTCAGGGTTACCGACGTTCATCATAATTTTAAATGCCAAGTCTGGCATTGACTCAATTGAGTTGTTTTGGATTTCAAAGTCCAATTGACCTTCGTAGATATAACCAGTATCACCTTCTGCACAAGATACAGTAACTGCTTGACCATCGGTCAATAGGTCAGTGGCGTTACCACAACCCACGATGGCGGGAACGCCCAATTCACGCGCGATAATTGCCGCGTGACACGTACGACCACCACGGTTAGTGATGATAGCAGCGGCACGTTTCATGACGGGTTCCCAGTCTGGGTCAGTCATATCAGAAACAAGGACGTCACCTTCTTGTACTTTATCCATTTCATGGATTGAGTTGACCACGCGTACAGTACCTGCGCCGATACGTTGACCAATTGAACGACCTTCACAGATGACATCGCCTTTTTCTTTAAGGATGTAACGCTCCATGACATTTTGACTTTCACGGCTTTTTACTGTCTCTGGACGCGCTTGCACAATGAATAACTTGTTGCTATCACCATCTTTTGCCCATTCGATATCCATCGCATGACCATAATGTTTTTCGATGATTAACGCTTGTTTGGCAAGTTCAACCAACTCTTCATTGCTCAGTGAAAATTGGTTGCGTTCTGCTTTGTCTACTGGGACTATTTTGACTGATTTGCCCGCTGAGTGCTCGTCTGCATAAACCATTTTTTGTTGTTTGCTACCGAGGTTGCGACGGATTACCGCAGGTTTACCGGCATTTAATAAGGCTTTTGAAATGTAGAATTCGTCAGGGTTCACCGCACCTTGCACGACCATTTCACCCAAGCCATGGCTTGCGGTGATAAATACCACGTCATTAAAACCACTTTCGGTATCAATGGTGAACATCACACCTGAAGTGCCTGTCTCTGAACGTACCATGCGTTGTACGCCAGCGGATAACGCAACACCTGCGTGCTCAAAACCTTTGTGAACGCGGTAAGCGATGGCACGATCATTATATAAAGAAGCAAAGACTTCTTTAATAGCAATCAAGATATTGTCAATACCACGGATATTGAGGAAAGTTTCTTGTTGACCAGCAAATGAGGCGTCTGGTAAATCTTCGGCAGTGGCTGATGAACGAACCGCAACAGCGATGTCCTCGCCTTGGCTCATCTCGGCAAAGGCCTCACGGATTTCTTGCTCTAGATCTTTAGGCAACTCTTGCTCAATAATCATGTCGCGGATTTTTTTACCCGTGGCAGTTAAAGCGGCTACATCATCCACATCCAGACCTTGGAGCGCGTCTTTGATTTTGTCTTGAAGACCGGTACCGATTAAGAATTTGTTAAAAGCTTCAGACGTTGTTGCAAAACCACCTGGTACGCTTACCCCTAAATCCGTTAGGTGACTAATCATTTCACCTAATGAAGCGTTTTTACCGCCTACTTTGTCAATGTCGTTTTTGCCTAACTTGTCGAGTGAGATAACTTGTGCGTTCAAGGTGATAACTCCGTGAAATAAAGATTATTTTGAAAAGATTATAACGGTATTTCGTAGAAAATTCATCTTAAAAAATCATTTTCTAGCAAAAAATTTATAATTTTAAAAAAACTGTCAACGATCAACAATTCAACTAAAATTTTGCTTAGATATCTTTGAGTTTAAGGGGAGAAAAAACGTAGATAAGCCTTCAATGACAATAACTGATGGCTAATTAAGGCAAATTAAGCATCGATTTGTTAGATTAAAGCCTACAAGTCACGTATAATAACAAACTCTCGACCTGTAAGACAAACGCCTGTAAGACAAATGCCCGTGAGACAAACGATAGTGTCTGCACTGATAACGACATGAATAGATGACATTCACTGCCAAAAACGCGGTGAACGAGTGAGGTTAACCCTCAGTGTCAGTTCAAACCAGTATTAATTTAAATTAGTATGGACGCTTCTTGTCATTTTTTTGGATAATTTTTCATGACCATTGAGCAAATCAAAGCCACGATTCAAAATAAAGACGCCTTAAATTTTGCAAATTCGCAGTCGTTGCGAAGTGTGTTTTTTATCTCCGATGGTACCGCGATTACGTCTGAAACCCTAGGTCGCTCTATTTTAAGCCAATTTCCCACGGTACCATTTGAGACCCGGGTTATTCCTTATGTTGATACCCTCGATCGCGCCGATGAGGCGGTCAATCAAATCAATCTTGCCCACCAACGTGATGGAGTAAAGCCGCTAGTCTTTGATACCATCGTTGACCCTGTGATTCGTGAACGAATCAACGGCGCAGATGCCTTTAACTTAGACATTTATGAAGGCTTGATCAGTAAAATTGCCGATGAAATCAAAGTACAACCTGCACCGCATACCGGTCATGCCCATGGGGATGTCGATTCTGAGAACTATAAATCACGTATCGATGCGGTGCATTTCGCTTTAGATAATGATGATGGTGCGCGTACCACCCATTATGATGCGGCAGATATTATTTTGATTGGGGTGTCACGTTCGGGCAAAACGCCCACCTCTTTATACCTAGCGTTGCAATTCGGTATTCGTGCGGCGAATTATCCGTTGACTGAAGATGATTTATATGAAAATTCGTTGCCCAAAGCGTTAAAGCCCTACCGTGACAAACTGTTTGGTTTGGTGATTGACGCCGATCGACTGGTAAAAATTCGTAACGAGCGCCGTGCAGGTAGCCGCTATGCAAGTTACCAGCAATGTCAGCAGGAGTTGCGCGCCATTCAAGGTATTTATATTTCTCAAGGGATTCCAAATATTGATGTATCAACCATGTCGATTGAAGAAATCGCGACGCGTATTTTACAGATGACGGGGTTAAAACGCCGGATTGGTTAATGTAATCTCTTAACATACGGTTGATTTATCGTATTTTATATTTTATTTAAAAATTTTTTATTCATTATCAAGGCTTAAAATATGGGAGCTAATATGCCAAAAAAACGGATTAATGACAAAGTCACTCAAATTCCCCCGACAAACAATGACAATGAAAACATCTGTGATTCCAATACGCAGTCAATTATTGAGCCCCAAGAAAATATTACCGAAATTTTGGCAAAACCAAACAAAACTGAAATTTCGGATTCTGATAAAAAAGCCAATACCGTCAGTATCAGTGAAGACGATGATAAGGTAAAACATTTTGATGATGCATCGGTGCATTTTGATTTAATTAGCCCGCTAGATAACACCCGTATTAATTTAAAGCGTTACAAGCGTCAAGATGCCGTTAGCCATGCCTATGATTATGATGCTATTGTGATTGGCGCAGGACCCGCGGGTGAAGCGGCAGCGATGAAAATCGCCAAATCTGGGCAAAAAGTTGCCGTGATTGATCCACGCAAACAAGTGGGGGGCAACTGTACGCACGTAGGCACGATTCCAAGTAAAGCCTTACGTCAGTCGGTGTTTAATATTATTGGTAATCGCCGCGATCCTATCTTAAACCAAGGCATTGACTATCATCAAATCCCACTCAATAAAGTATTAACCAAAGCGCGCGAAGTGGTGCGTAATCAGGTAGAAACCCATACCCGTTTTTATGAGCGCAATCAAATTGACTTAATCAATGGTTGGGCAAGTTTTAAAGATACCCATACCATTCATGTTGATATGAGTGATGGTACCGAGCAAGACATTACCTTTGAACAAGCCATTATTACTGTGGGTAGCCGTCCCTATCGCCCAGATTTGTTAGATTTTAGCCATCCTCGTGTGTTTGATTCCGATAAAATCCTACAAATGGATTATGTGGTACAGCGCATTATTATTTATGGTGCAGGCGTGATTGGCTGTGAGTATGCGTCTATTTTTACCGGTCTGGGTTATAAAGTAGATTTGATTAATACCCAAGAGCAGTTGCTTAGCTATCTAGATGATGAGATTTCTGACGCGCTGTCGCATGACTTTAGGCAATTTGGCGTGTTGATTCGCAACAAAGAAGAAATCGAACGGCTAGAAACTTATGATGACTGCGTGATTTTATACCTAAAAAGTGGTAAACGCATCAAATCAGATGCTATTTTATGGTCAAACGGTCGCTCAGGTAATACTGACAGTCTCAACCTTGCCGCCATCGGACTCACCGCAAACAGCCGTGGTCAACTAAAAGTCAATGAGCATTACCAAACCGATATCCCAAATATTTATGCAGCAGGGGACGTGATTGGCTGGCCATCGCTTGCATCGGCAGCTTATGACCAAGGACGCTGCGCCGCTGCTTATATGGTGGGGGATGAAAATGCACAACCTGTTCGCAGTGTGCCAACGGGTATTTATACCATTCCTGAAATTTCAAGCATTGGCAAAAACGAACAAGAATTAACCGCCGAGAAAGTGCCGTATGAAGTGGGTCAAGCCTTCTTCAAACACCTTGCTCGCGCACAAATCATCGGTGAGCGTAGTGGGGTGTTAAAAATACTGTTCCACCGTGAAACTTTAGAGATTTTGGGTATCCATTGTTATGGCAATCACGCCTCTGAAATTATTCATATCGGACAAGCAGTGATGGAAAGTAAAGGCGGCAATACATTAGAATACTTTGTCAATACCACCTTTAACTACCCAACGATGGCAGAAGCCTATCGCGTTGCTGCGCTCAATGGTCTTAATCGGGTGTTTTAATGGCGCAGATTAATGTAAAGCTACAACCCCAGTACCTAAAATTACAGCCGCAGTTGCAACAAGCACTCTCTGAGTTAAGGTTGCAGCTATCGGATGAGCAGCAATTACAGCTACTGTACTATTTACAGCAGCTGTTATTTTGGAATAAAGCGTATAATTTGACCGCTATCAAAGATGACCAACAAGCATTAATCAAACACATCTTTGATAGTTTGTCGATTGTGCCATTTTTGCCAGCCGGTGATTTGCTAGATATTGGGACGGGTGCGGGTTTGCCAGCGGTGATAGTGGCTATTTGTCAGCCACAACGTGCGGTGACAGCACTCGATAGTAACCAAAAGAAAATTCGCTTTATCAAACAAGTCGCCAGTGAGTTGGGGTTAAAAAATCTAACACCTATTGCCAGTCGTATTGAAGCGCACGCAGGTAGTTATCAAGTGATTACCTCAAGGGCATTTGCATCACTGGTGGATTTTGTCACCCATAGTCAAAGCAAATTGGCAGATAATGGTGTCATTTGTGCCATGAAGGGGGTTGAACCTGTTGACGAGATTCAAGCGCTTCAAAATGAATGGCAAATTAATACCCAAGTGTTAACCGTACCACAGTTGCATGAATCACGCCATTTGATTTATTTGCAAAGATAAATATCCCATTTCAGCCAGTTTTACCGGTATTAGGGTTTGAAAAACTGGCTGTTTTTGACTACAATTTTCAACCTTTTTATCAACACATTGCGAGACAGTTCATGGATATTTTAGCCATTGCTAATCAAAAAGGTGGGGTGGGCAAAACCACCACCGCGGTTAATTTGGCAAGTGCACTGGCACATCGCCGCAAAAAAGTTTTACTGATTGATTTGGATGCCCAAGGCAATGCGACCACGGCATCAGGGCTAGATAAACGCGAGTTAGAGTACAGTATTGCTGATGTGCTATTGGATGATTTACCAATCCATGAGGCGATTGTCAAAACCCCGAATGGGTTTGATATTGTCGGTGCCAACAATGAATTGTCAGGCAGTGATTTGCATTTAAGTCAAAAGCCTGAAAATCATGCAATTTTGTCAAAAGCCATGCAGCAGCTCGCTGATATGCCTACCAAAAACGGCCGCGCGCCTAAACCTTATGATTTTATAGTGATTGACTGCGCGCCGAGTTTAAGTTTACTTACTATCAATGCAATGTGTGCCACATCAGGGGTGATTATCCCAATGCAATGTGAATATTTTGCATTGGAAGGATTGGCGGATTTATCGCAAACCATTGAGCGTTTGAAGTCGCTAAACCCAAAACTGCATATCCGCGGTGTGTTAAGAACCATGTTCGACCCGCGCAATACCTTGGCAAATGATGTCTCTATGGAATTGATTGAGCATTTTGGTCCGATTTTATTTAATACCATCATTCCCCGTAATATTCGTCTAGCAGAAGCACCCGCGCACGGTATCCCTGCGCTTGATTATGAGATGAATTCAAAAGGCTCACAAGCGTATATTCGCCTTGCCAATGAAATTATCAAGCAAAGTCGCCAATTCCAACTTGCCTAACTTAAGCTGTTTAGGCACTTTTTCTGTTAACTTGTTGGCGAGTGCGCACTGGCAAAAGCAATGAAAATATTTTTCAAGCAATAGCGAATCTGCTAAAATAGCCAGTTCAAAAATGGCGGCAGTGGTTTAATTTTTTATCAGTCATTTTTAACTATTTAATGGCATTGGGAATTTCGACATGGTTAAAAAGCGTGGATTGGCATCAAATCGAGGACTTGATGCGTTACTCGGCTCAATCAAAACAGAAAAATTGATTACCGGTAATCTAATCGATGCGAGTGTTCGAGCCGCTGTCGATGACGCGAAAAGCGCTGAAAAACTAAATGCCAAGTCAACCGATGCTGGGCAAAATGTCTCGGATGACGAATCAGCTGACGAATCTGCCGAAGCTAGCGACACTATAGCTGTGGCCAAAAAATCGCCTACAGCTGCGGTAACCCCCAAACCATTTACCCCAAAATCCGCCAAAACACTAAAGTCCAGTAGCCATAACGCACCCATAAATAACGATGCCAATGATAATAGTAATGTGGCTGGGTTAAATTTGATGCATATCAATGTCGCGTATTTGCAGCGTGGCAAGTATCAGCCGCGCATTGATTTGGACGAAGATGCCTTGCAAGAGCTGGCAACGTCTATCAAGCAGCATGGCGTGATGCAGCCTATTGTGATTCGGCCCTTAGCCAAAATATTGCCCAATTCCCCCATTACCCATGAAATTATCGCGGGTGAACGTCGCTGGCGTGCGGCGCAAATTGCAGGTCTAACCCATATACCCGCCATCATGCGCCCAATGTCAGATGACTTGGCAATCGCTTTGGCATTGATTGAAAACATCCAACGAGAAGATTTGAGCGTCATGGAACAGGCTGCCGCATTGCAGCGTTTTCATGATGAATTTGGCATGAGTCATTCGCAAATTGCGGATGTTGTGGGTAAGGCGAGAACAACGGTTTCTAATCTGCTGCGTTTGAACCAATTACATGACGATGTCAAACAGGCACTAAACGAAGGTCAGATGGACATGGGGCATGCCAGGGCATTATTGGCGCTGTCACCCAAACAGCAGCCTGTTATTGCCAAAAAAATTATACAGGGCCAATTGACCGTCCGTCAGACTGAATCGTTAGTCAAAGATATTTTAAATCCAAAAGCGCCGACACAAAGCCAAGAAATTGATTATGATAGGCTACGCCTGAACCAACACCTCTCTGAGCAACTCGGTGCCGTGGTAAAAATCAAAGGCTCCTCAAAAGGCAAGGGCAGTATTGAGATATTTTTTCACAATGAAGAGGAATTACAAGCTTTGATTGTGCAGTTCCAGTCGCAACTTGAGCATTAATCTTGCGCATTAGATTAGTTTTCTCAATTTATTAGTCATTGACATGCAAAGGCAGTATAACGGATGTGGGAATTAGTTAAAGCAGGCGGTTGGTTGATGTGGCCCATTGTCCTATGTTCGATTTTGATGTTGATTATCATTATTGAGCGCGCGATAAAACTTAAAGCCAGTACAGTGACACCCGCTCATCTGCGTGAACAATTGATGCAGCGGCTGATTGAGCAGGGCGACATTGATCGAGAATCGCTTGAGAATGTCAAACTCAATTCGCCTTTGGGTGATATCCTCGCTGCGGGACTCATGAATCGCCAGCATGGAATTGATTCAATGACCATGCATATGGAAAACCGCGCCAGTATCGCCATTCACCAATTAGAAAAACATATCAATATGTTGGGTACCATCGGTGCTATCGCACCATTATTGGGTCTGTTAGGTACCGTACTGGGGATTATTTCATCCTTCTTAGCGATTACCGAGGGTGCAATGCAAGATCCGACCATGCTGGCAGCTGGCGTATCGCAAGCGCTGATTACCACAGCAGGGGGCATGCTGGTTGCGATACCTGCAGTGATGGCGTACCGTATTTTTCAGCGCCGTATTATTGATATCAATGCCGCGTTTGAACAAGAAGCGGGTTTGATGATGCAAGAACTACTGGACAATGGTCTAATCACGCCTCGTTAATGGCGTATAGCTGCGTAAAAGAGTCAAACCATGCGATTTCGTAAACCCACGGTCGAACCTTTAGAAATCAATCTTACCCCAATGATTGATTGCTTACTGTTTTTGATTGTTTTTTTACTGCTGTCGACCACTTTCAACCATTTTAGTAAACTCAATATCATTTTGCCGCAAGCAGAGGGCGTACCGATTACCGAGAAAAGCAAACGCATTGAAATCGCGGTGCAAAAAGATGGTAGTTATTTGGTCAATGGCATTGCCTTATCTGGTAATGGTGAAGCTGAATTGACGGCGATGATCCGTCAAGAAGCGGGTGAAGACCGAAAGCAGCTATTTGTTATCTCTGCCGATGCCGATGCCAGTCACCAATCGGTGGTTAAAGTGATGGATACAGCGGGTAAAATGGGCTTTATGAATTTAAATATCAGTACCGTGATACCCGCCACTTCGCTCGATAGTAATATTGCCCCAGCGCCAGATGCCAAATAATTTTTATTGTTCAATTTACTGATACAATAGCTGTTAAGTCGTTCTTTTATATATTGAGATGCCATGACCGTTTCAAAACCTTCCAATGCTCACCCACGTTGGCAGACCTATCGAAGATTGCTAGGTTATCTCAAGCCGTATTGGTGGGCGATGATTTTCGTAGTCATTGGCTTTACCTTAAATGCAGGCACCGAAGTGGGCATTGCCAAGCTGGTCAAATTCATTATTGATGCGATTAATGAACGTGATCAAGCGCATATCAATCTTTTTCCAGCTTTAATCGTATTGTTGTTTGTACTGCGAGGACTTAGCTCATTTTTGGGTAATTACTTTAGCGCAGTAATTTCACGCAATGTCGTCTATCAGCTGCGTATGCAAGTGTTTTCAAAATTGCTCAGATTACCCAGCCAATTTTATTTGAACCACAACGCCGGTCAGATTTCTGCAAAATTAATCTTTGATGTCGAGCAAGTGACTGCGGCGGGTACCGATACGCTTAAAACCTTGTTACGCGATGGTTTGACCGTGATTGGGTTGTTGGCGTTTTTGCTTTACAGTAATTGGAAATTAAGCTTGTCGTTGTTTGTGGTATTGCCACCGATTTTATTGTTAGTCGGTAAAGCCAGTAAACGCTTTCGTAACCTGTCGCGCGGTATTCAAAAATCCATGGGCGAGGTCAGTCATATTACCAATGAAGTCATCACAGGCTACCAAGTGGTCAAAAATTATGGCGGTCAGCAAAATGAGCTGACGCGGTTTAATAACGCCTCTTTAACCAATCTTAAACAAGGCCTAAAGGTGGTGGTGACCAATAGCATCAATACCCCATTAATTCAATTATTGATGGCGTGCGCGATGGCGGTGGTGGTATGGATTGCGTTAAGACCCAATGTATTAGGCGATACCACCGCAGGCGAGTTTATCGCTTATATCAGTGCAGCAGGGCTACTGAGCAAACCCGTGCGCTCGTTGACCGATATCAATCAAGGCTTGCAAAAGGGTTTGGCGGCGGCGGATTCTATATTTGAGATGCTCGATGAAGCTGAAGAAAAAGACACAGGCAAGGTTGAAAAAACCCTGAGTGGTAAAATAGTACTTAACGACCTAAGCGTCACTTTTGAAGATGGAAAACAAGCGCTCAACAACGTAAATTTGGTGGTCAATCCCGGTGAAACCGTGGCGTTAATCGGTCGAAGTGGCGCAGGCAAAACCACGCTAGTCAACTGTCTGATGCGTGCGCTAGAGCCTACAGCGGGCAACATTTATCTTGACGATGTCGCTATCGAAGATTTGACATTACATTCACTGCGTAGTCAGATTGCCAGCGTCAACCAACAAGTGGTACTGTTTGATACCTCTATCCATAATAATATCGCCTATGGCGAATTATCTAACCGAACCTCGGAGCAAGTGATTGATGCCGCAAAATCAGCCTTTGCGCACGATTTTATCATGCAGTTGCCGCAGGGTTACCAATCAAAGATAGGTTCACAGGGTCTGCAGTTATCTGGCGGACAACGCCAACGCTTATCTATTGCACGTGCCTTGCTAAAGGATGCGCCTATCTTGATTTTGGATGAAGCCACGAGCGCGCTAGATAACGAATCAGAATTTTATATTCAAAAAGCGCTGGAGCGCGTCATGCATGGCAGAACCACCATCGTTATTGCGCACCGATTAACCACTATCCAAAATGCCGATAAAATCGTGGTCATGGATAACGGTGAAATTATTGAAGTCGGTACTCACGACAGTTTGCTAGCCGCGCAAGGTACGTATGCCAAATTGTATGAGCGTCATTTTGAAGAGGATATATTGTCAAGCTAATGCAACAAACTCTACTACAGGCGTGGCGCAACAAATCCCTCTGGCTATGGTTGTTATTGCCCGTGTCTTGGTTGTATGGGTTGGTTTTTTGGCTCAATAAAACTATGTATCGATTAGGGCTAAAACCCGTTTATTATCCTAACGTACCTGTTATTGTAGTGGGCAATATCACGGTTGGCGGTAGCGGTAAGACGCCGCTAATCATTGAAGTGGTAACCTACCTGCAGCAAAAAGGGCTGACAGTTGGCGTCATCAGTCGTGGCTATGGCGGACAAGCCAAGCTGATGCCTTGTATCGTGACAGCAAATTCAAAGCCCAGTGAGGTTGGTGATGAGCCATGTCTGATTGTGCAGCGTACAGGCGTGCCCATGGCAGTCTGTCCCAACCGTGGTCAAGCAATTGAGTTATTGCTTGAGCAATTCCCAAGCATTCAACTTATTTTGGCGGATGATGGACTGCAACATTTTGCCTTGGATAGGGATGAAAACTGGATTGTTGTCGATGCCGACCGCGGCTTTGGTAACCGCCAGCTATTGCCCACAGGCTTTCTGCGTGAACCGATTAAACGGCTGTATCAGCCCAATACCACTGTCATATTTCACCTAAGTGATTGGCAGGATACTCAGGCTTTAACCCATTTTTCAAATAGCCTAAGCAAAAATTGTCATAGTGTGTCCCCCGATGTTCGTATGCGTTTGCTACAAAAACCGCTAGTACCTTTATTTAAAACGCCTTCGCAAGATAGTTTACCTGCCCAACAAGTGATTGCCATGACAGGGATTGGATTGCCGCAGCGTTTTTTTAATAGCCTAAGCCAATTAGGGTTTGACATCATACCGATGCCATTAAATGACCATCACACTTATAGTTTGCAAGATTTTGCCAACTTGCCAAAGTTACCGATTATCGTCACTGATAAGGATGCAGTCAAATTGCGTGTCATGTTCGCCCAAGGTCATGAGAAAAATGACATTGCATCAAATATCTGGGTGTTACCGGTAGAAGCTGAATTATCACCCGCCTTTTATGCGTTAATCGACCGACAAATCGGCGAATTGGTTACCCTTGCTGACAATGCTGACAATTAAAAAACTTGTAGGAAATACACTATGTTAAAACATTTGGTCATACCAGCCCGTCTAAAAAGTACCCGACTGCCCAACAAACCGCTGTTAGAAATTCATGGCAAGCCGATGATTCTATGGGTGATTGATCGTGCCAATGCGGTGAAATCGGCGGGAATTGCCGATGATATTTTTGTGGCAACCGATGATGATAGCATCGCTAAACTGTGTCAAGACTATGGGGCAGCTGTCATCATGACTGACCCCAATCATGCGTCTGGCACTGATAGGCTTGCTGAAGTAGCCAGATGTCAGCAGTGGTCAACTGAAGATATCGTGATTAATATGCAAGGCGATGAACCACTCGTACCTGCAGGACTTATCAAACAAGTGACTGAGTTACTGCTACAAAAAAAAGATTGCGTGATGGCGACTTTGGCTGAACCCATCCAAAGCGTTGAAGAGTTTTTACGGCCATCGGTGGTCAAAGTCGTCAAAAATGCCCACCAAGAAGCCTTGTATTTTAGCCGAGCGCCGATTCCGTGCGATCGCCATACAGCATTGTTGACCGACCAGCCAAACAGTGATGAAAATAGCGCGCCAAAAAACGCTTATCGACACCTAGGCATTTATGCTTATCGGGTCAATTTGCTACAACAATTTAGTGTTTGGCAGCAAGGCGAGCTAGAGCAGCTTGAATCATTGGAACAATTGCGTATTTTGGAGCAAGGCATGCGTATCGCCATTGATATTGCTTCAGAATTATTGCCGCCCGGTGTAGACACGCAAGAGGATTTGGATCGGCTCAATGATTTGACGTTATCAGAATTATTGAAATAATAAAAAAGCCCAAGTTAATCTTGGGCTTTTTTGTGGTTTGCGTTTTTATGGTTTTGATTAGCTCTTTAAGCTAAATAAATCAAGTGCTTTCACCAAAGATAAGGAGTTGAGGCGGGCTTGTTGGTCATAAATATTACAAGTGACAATCAATTCATCAGGACGGATGGTCTCAAGAAAATGGTCAAGTTTTGGTTTGACACTGTCAGGTGTACCGACAAACGAAATTGCCAACGACGATTCAACCATGTATTTTTCTGCAGAGGTCCAAAAAGCATCAATATTCTCAATCGGTTTTGGCATTTGTGAGGGTTTGCCACGGCGCAAATTGACAAAACTTTGCTGCGCTGAGGTGAATTGGTAAGCGGCTTCCTCATCGGTGTCGGCCAATAGCAAGTTACTTGCTACCATCACATACGGTTGTTGCAAATGGCTAGAGGGCTTGAAATTCTCACGGTACAATGTCACCGCTTGCGATAACATCTGCGGCGCAAAATGCGACGCAAATACATAAGGCAAGCCTAACGCAGCAGCGAGACTGGCACCAAATAAAGATGACCCTAAAATCCACACAGGCACATTTAAGCCATTAGCCGGCATGGCAGTCACTGTCTGATTATCGAGCGGGTCAAAATAATGCATCAGCTCTTGCACATCTTGCGGGAAGTTTTCGGCATCATTCATGGTGCGGCGCAAGGCACGGAAGGTTGCCCCATCCGTACCAGGGGCACGGCCCACGCCAAGATCGATACGTTCGCCATACAAAGTGGCTAACGTACCAAACTGTTCTGCAACCACTAACGGCGCATGGTTAGGCAACATGATACCACCCGAGCCAATTCGTATGGTTGAGGTGTGAGCACCAATGTGAGCTAGCAACACACTGGTTGCGGTACTGGCAATGCCACGCATGTTGTGGTGTTCAGCCAGCCAATAGCGGTTAAAACCTACTTGTTCGGCAGTTTGGGCAACAGTCACCGCTTGCTTAAGCGCGTTTTTGGCGTCACTGCCTTCAGGTACAGGAACAAGGTCTAAAAATGAAATAGGGATTTGTTTTGTCATTTTTGTCATCATTGTAGTCATCATAAAAAGAATAGTAGTCCCTTTATAATGGCGAATCCAAAAAAATCAATCACCCAAATTGTTGCTGACAAATATCAATGAAAGCTTTGCCAAAATTACGGATATCTCCATCGACACGGGTGGCTATCCACGTCACATGTTTTCCAAAAATCTTCGTTGGAATTTTGACAAGATTGCGATAATTCTGACCTTCAAATGCCATTTCAGCAATCGTACCCACGCCCATACCAATACCGACATAGGTACTAATCACATCGGCATCCAAGGCAGTAAGTACAATATTGGGCGTCAGTTCTGCCGCGCTAAAGGCTCTATCAATCGCACCACGACCCGTAAAACCGCCGTGATAAGTGATAATCGGATAATTTGCTAAGGTTTGGATATCAATTTCGGTGCGGTTTTCAAGCTCATGACCCACGGGCACAATCACATGATGATACCAATCATAATAGCGAATACAATGTAGATTATCGTGCGCAAGTAGCGATTCAGTTGCGATGCCAATATCGGCTTGACCTTGTGCCACCATATTGGCAATCGACTCGGGATCAGCTTGATGTAAAATCAGGTGGACATTGGGGAATTGTTGTTTAAAGCGCTGTACCACCCAAGGTAACACATAACGTGCTTGGGTATGCGTCGTGGCAATTGATAACTCACCCTGATGGGGATTTTGAAAGTCTAAAGTTAAATTTTCAATCGACCGTACTTCCACAAAGATTTTCTCAATATGCGGTAGTAGCAGCTCACCGATAGGGGAGAGACCCACCAATCGTTTACCCTGACGCACAAAAACTTCTGCCCGAAGCTGACTTTCGAGCGCGGCAATATGCTTGCTAAGACTGGATTGACTGGTGTGTAATACTTTGGCAGCTTGGCTCAGATTGTAATTATTAATCACAGTCTGCCAAACGGTTTCAAGTTGTTTGAGTTGGATTTGTAAATAACGTTGATTGATGACAACATTGATTGCCATAAAATGACCTTAATAAAAAAACGAAATAAAATGCTCGCTATATGAGCTTGGTTGAACTTAAATCTTAACAAAATTAGTCATTAGACTGATTTTTTACATAGCTTTTTAATGCCATTAACACGATTTTATCAAGTGGCTCGTCAGCAAATTGCTCAATGACTTGTGAAACGAGCTGGCTGGGTAACTGTAAAGTGACTTCGACGGTTTTCCCCATAATTCGTGATAACTCAACACTCACGATGGCCCAAGTATAGCCTGCGTATTTAGGTTTTATCAAATGCTCGGTGACAGACGAGGGCTCAGGAATCGGTAAATCTTCTTCAATTAGGTGATATAAATGGCTCATCACCGCCATACGTGTATTAGACACTGCACCTGCCATGCTACTATCAATTACAGATATGCTTTCAATATCAGGTACCGTGACATGATAGGCATTATTTTGCTGATAGATAGCAATCGGGTATTGCATAATTTGCCTCAAAGCCGCTAACAAAAAGGTTGAAAGTCACCGCAGGGTGTCAAGTATAGCATATTACCATAAAATAGCAGGTTCAAAACCTAGCTGCTTAAGTCAGGCTTATTTAATAGGCTTAAAATTTAAAAAATTGAAATATGACAAGTCTGTAGACATTGACTCAGTTATTGATTCAGTTGCAGTGCCACCTTGTTTCAGATATCAACGTTTCAGACAGCCATAATAATTTTAGTTTGTCTAGACCTAGAAAACCGCTACAATAGCAAGATTTTAATGAAGTTTTGTGGTAAATCGTGCGTGATGAGTGAGAGGTAACATGGAAATATCAAAACAACCTGTGTCAAACGACAAAGCGGCGCTACCAAGCGAAAGCTCAACAGGCACAAAAAAGTCTTGGGGCGAAGCCATCAAAGCCTATATGGACAAGCGCGCTTGGGTTATGTTGCTATTGGGTTTTTCTTCAGGGCTACCTTATCTATTGATATTTTCTAGTTTGTCAATTTGGCTCAAAGAAGCAGGATTTGATATCAAAATTATCACCATGTTTAGTTGGGCAATGCTCGGGTACTCGTTTAAGTTTGTTTGGTCGCCACTCGTCAATGCCGTACCGATTCCATTGTTAACCAAAATGCTAGGACAACGCCGTAGTTGGCTAATTGTGGCACAAATTGTGGTCGCCTTTGCAATTTTTATGCTTGGTAGTTTTAATCCCACCAGTGATGTTGTGCTTGATTACATGGCATTTTTTGCCGTGTTGTTAGGTTTTTCAGCGGCGACACAAGACATCGTGATTGATGCTTATCGCATTGAAATTGCTGAAAAATCCATGCAGCCCGTACTCTCTGGTATGTTTATGGCAGGCTACCGAATCGGTCTGATTGTCGCAGGGGCAGGGGCGTTGTTCTTGGCAGAATATTTTGGCTCGACCAAAGCCACTTACAACTACGCTGCTTGGCAACAAACCTATTATATTATGGCATCTTTGATGCTAATAGGGGTTGTCACTACCCTTTTGATTAAAGAACCCACCGTCACCCGTGAGCAGCATGAACGCCCGATGTCGGATTATTTTCAACTGTTTTTACTATTTTTAATTTCAGTGATTGCGCTGATTGCCAGTTTTATTGTCATCGGTCATGTGCTTCCAGAGACTGAGTCAAAATTTTTGGGCTTTGTTTATGAGAGTATTAAATTTATTGGCGCTGTTGTTATCGCCATTGGCACCGCTTTAGTGTTATTAAAAGCCAAAATCATCAAAAAGCAAGTCGCGGTTGACATGTGGGTCGCGCCGATTCAAGACTTTTTCATTCGTTATGGTAAGAAAGCCGTATGGCTGATTTTATTGATAGGCTTGTATCGTATTTCAGATATTGTGGCAGGTACGACGTCAAACTTGTTTTATGTCAATTTAGGCTTTAGCAAAACCGATATCGCCTTGGCAGTCAAAACCTTTGGTATGGGGATGTCAATTGTGGGTGGTATTCTAGGCGGTTTGCTTGCTGAGCGTTTTAAAATCATGAATGCTATGTTGATTGGTGCTATTTTAGCGTCAGCCAGTAATTTATTGTTTGTGATTTTGGCGGGAAAAGGTCATGATTTTTTTTATATGTACTCGGCGGTGATGTTTGATAATCTCGCTTCCGGTCTAGCAAGTGCCATCTTTGTCGCCTTTTTATCGGTGTTGACCAATATTCGCTTTAGCATGGTACAGTATGCACTGCTTAGTTCATTGATGACCTTAACACCAAAAATTTTAGGTGGCTACTCAGGTGCGATGGTAGAGACCATGGGATATCCTGCTTTTTTCACCTTTACCGCATTGATTGGGGTGCCTGTTCTGTTGTTGATTTATATGGTAGATAAGCATGTGATGAGCCAAGATGCAAGAGGCGATAACATTACCCATGAATAACCAAGCATCATTCTACACCATTCAATCATTGTTGGCTGTACCAAGCCCGGTTGAAAAACACATCCGCAAACAGTTGCTGGGTGAGTATCTTCATGTAGGGCAGACTTATCTTATTACTCATGATAGCGAAATGGTAACTGCAGAGATAGCCACTCAATATTTTGCTGCGCTAGATGAGTTGGTAGCCGGTAAACCATTCGCTTATGTACTAGGTAAACAAAGTTTTTGGCAGCATGAGTTTTTAGTCAATGAGCATACTTTAATACCGCGTCCTGATACTGAGCGGTTGATAGAGGCGGTGCTTAATCACCATAAAAATAGCCTAAGCAAATCAATGAATATTTTAGATTTAGGCACTGGGTCAGGTTGTATTGCCATCACGCTGGCAGAGGAATTTAAAAATTCATCCGTTAGCGCAGTAGACAAGTCACCTGAGGCACTGAAGGTGGCAGCACAAAATGCTAAAAGAATAGGCGTTAGTAATATCGCGTTTTTTGAAGGCAGTTGGTATGAACCCTTTATGACAGCCAAGGTAGATGAAAACAACAAATTTGATATCATCGTATCTAATCCACCTTATATCGATCCCAACGATCCCCACTTGGCAGGTTTAACCGATGAACCTATTAGCGCACTAATCGCGGATAATAAGGGCATGGCGGACATCTGTCATATTGTCAAAACTGCGCCACAATTTTTACAGCCTCATGGCTTATTAGCCATTGAACATGGGTATAACCAGGGCGAACAGGTTAGGGGCGTGTTTTTGTCAAATGGCTTTGACGAGGTCATCACCGTCAAAGACTATGGGGACAATGACCGGGTAACGCTAGGTGTACTAAATTAGTGTACTAAATTAATGGGCTAAAATAGCCTAAGTAAATATGTGAAATTTAACTACTATGTCAAAACAAACAGAATTAACCGATGCAGAAATGCTACGCTATGCCCGCCAAATATTGCTAGAAGGGTGGGATATAGAAGCACAAACGCGGCTAAAAAATAGCTGTGCGATTATTATTGGCATGGGCGGGCTAGGCTGCCCACTTGCAGAGACCTTGTGCCGTGCTGGCATTGGCAAGCTACTGATTATTGACGATGATACGATTGATGAGAGCAATCTGCAGCGGCAGTCGTTATTTACCCCTAACGATATCGGTCAATCTAAAGCGCTGGTAGCCAAAGCTAAATTACATGAAATCAACGCATTTTGTGATGTTATCGCCATACAAGCACGTTTAACAGCAGATAATTATCAACAAATAGTTGAACAAGCAAAAATAAATAGCCTAAGCATATTAATCTGTGATTGTAACGATAACTTCAAAACGCGAGACCTCATTAATACCATCGCTGTCAAGTCAAATTTGTCACTATTATCAGCCTCTGCCATTGCGCAAACCGGGCAATTAGCATTATTTACGCCGCAGCAGGGTTGCTATCATTGCTTGTTTCAAGGGGCAGGGGATGATGAGCGAACGTGTGCCACTAGCGGTGTGCTTGCCAGTACCACCCAAATCATCGGCAACCTTCAAGCCCAAGCGGCTTTAAGTTTTTTGGGACTAGGCATCAATCCTATACCACAAACGTTATTGCTATGGAACGGCAAAACCATGAATCTTAAAAAACTTCACTATCGTAAAGACGCTAACTGCGAGATTTGTAGCCAACCATCCGCTATCACAGACGTAATTTAAACTAGAGTCAATCATGCAAAAAAATCACTTTTTGAAAAAATCCTTAAATGTCATTCAGCGGGTCGGAAAAACGGCAACCGTGGCTGGCAAAGCAGGGCTACGCATTGCCCAAGGCGAAAAAATGACCCCAGCGCTGCTGCGTCAAAGCTTTGAAGAGTTGGGTACTACCTATATCAAAATCGGTCAGTTTATTGCCAGTACCCCGTCCATCTTTCCCCGCAAATATGTGACAGTATTTCAAGGCTGTCTGGATCAAACCACGCCCATGCCTTATAGCTATATTGAAGGCGTCTTAAGAGAGGAACTGGAAAAAGATGGGCAGACATTGGAAGATATTTTTCAAAGTATTGAGGTCAAACCGCTAGCATCTGCATCCATCGCCCAAGTTCACAGTGCTATTTTAAAAAATGGCGATAATGTGGTGTTGAAAGTGCAAAAACCTGAAGTAGATACCATCATTCAAACCGATTTAGGCATGATGGTTGGGTTGACTAAACTGATTGATAGTATTGCACCATCGCTAAAATTTGCCAGTATTTCACCCATTATTGATGAAATCCGTTTGCGCATGGCAGCAGAAACGGACTTCTTACAAGAAGCCAAAAACATTGATGATTTCCAAGATTTTTTGAAAAAAACCGACAATCATAAAGTAGTCGCGCCCGATGTCTATCATGATATCAGCACCAAAAAAGTAATAGTCATGACACGGTTCTTTGGGGTGTCGATGATTGATGATGCCGCCATGCGTCAATATTGTAAATACCCCGCACAGGTGATGACAGATACTTTAAATACGTGGTTTTCTAGCTTGATGCTGTGCAATAGTTTTCATGCCGATTTACATGCAGGTAATTTGATGTTGTTGACCGATGGTCGTATTGGCTTTATTGATTTTGGGATTGTAGGCAAACTTGAACCCAAAGCGTGGCAAGCCAGTATGGGGATGATGGATAGTTTTGCTAAAGAAGACTATCGCGGCATGGCGCATTATATGGTTGAAATGGATATGACCCATGCGCGAGAGCAAGTCAATGTCGATGTCCTTGCCCAAGATCTTGAATCAGTGATGAAAAAAATCTTGGCGGAAGATAGTTTGTTCATGGGAAAAACCATTGACCAAACCATGCCAAACCGATTAAAAGATCATACTGATGAAATTAATCAAATGTTGCTTGAAATGGTGGAGGTCGGTAAACGCCATGGTATTCACTTCCCAAGAGATTTTGCGCTACTGACCAAGCAACTGTTATATTTTGACCGTTTTATGAAAGTACTTGCCCCTGAGATGGATATGTTTCATGATGCGCGGATTAAAATGGCATAAACACGCGATGAATTAATCCTCTTTGCGCTGTAGCCATGTTCTAAGCCAAGTTAAAATCGCTTGGTAGTGTTTGATACATAAGCTCAGCGCCTTCAAGTCTGCTTTTAGGGTTTTTTGTTCGCGCTGTAGGCTTTCTAACATCAGCTGAACCACCAACTCTGTCACCAGGTCTGAGATATCATCAATATTGCGCTGACTAAGTTCTTTAAAAAACCGTGCCCAATGTTTTATAAGTTTGTTTTGCTGCTCTGATGTCAAGCCCGCCAGTATAAAATGTGCTTTGGCATTGATTCGCTCGTAAGTTGACCAGTTTGGGTTATCAAAATCCTGCAATCTTGACTGAATGGTTTGAATCCAAGTAATCAACTTCAATAATTCTTCATCGGCAATGGCTTGCCAAGTCAGACAGCAGCTTTCATCATAGTTTTTGCCGGGCGCATTCATCGCATCCGTAATGACATCTGTGATAACACCATTGATAACATCAGCGTCGCCAGTTGAATTTTCGTCCAGTCGCATCGGGGCTGTTGGTTTGCTAGATGGGTGTTTCGGTTTAAAAACATTAGCCGCTTCGCTGCGCTGATATATATCGCGGATGACAGATTGGCTAATGCGGTTGTCTTCCAGACTGCCTAACAGCTCTGGTTGAAACAAAAAACACAGCTGCAAATGCAGTTGTACTGTCAATTCGCTATCAAAATTGAGCAGGGCATCTTGCGCTTGCCGTGCTTGGTTTTTTCGCCCCAATCCCATTTTGTTTTTGATGTCTTCACGCAGCAACCAGCCATAACTGCCTTTTGGTAGTTTTTGGGTCAGCGCAGAGAGTTGCTGCAAAATCTTGCTGCGATTTTCAGGGGTATTGGTAGGATATTGACGCGTCAGACTTGAGTACAAATACGCTGATAGGGGAACCGCTTGGGCGATTTGTTGCTGCATCGCTAACAAACCATGCGCTTTGACATAACTATCAGGGTCATGATTATCAGGCAGTGTCAAAAAACGTAATTCCTTGCCATCAGTGAGCGCAGGCAAACCCACCTCCATGGCGCGCCACGCGGCTTTTTGTCCTGCACTATCACCATCAAAACTTAAAGTAAGTATGGGATTAAATTGCAGCAATCTTTCGATTTGTGATTGCGCCAGCGCTGTTCCCATGGAGGCAACTGCACCATACACGCCCGCTTGATGAAGGCTTATGACATCCATATAACCTTCAACCACCAGCCAGTCTTTGGCTTTGGCTTTGCGACCTTCAAAAAGACCATACAACACGGCTTGTTTATGAAATACAGGTGAATCTGAAGAATTGATATACTTGGGCTGCTCATCATCCGACATGGTGCGACCGGCAAAGCCGATCACCCGCCCTTGTTGGTCGCGAATGGGGAAAATCACCCGATTGCGCAGCAAATCAAAATCACGCCCATGTTGCGAAGTGCGCACCAATCCTAAGATTTTTAAACCTTCAATGTCTTGAGGGAAGGCTTCTTCAAGATGTTGCCAACCGTTTGGGGCAAAGCCTAAGGCAAATTCTTCGATAGTATGCGGCGTCAGACCACGTTTGAGCAAATAATGTTGGGCAAAGCTATTTTGCTGTAATTGGTGCTGATAAAACTGGCAGATTTGGGTCAATAAGTCGTATAAACTCGATGAACTATCCTGCACGCTGTTATTGCCCATGTCATCAAAGGGTGAAAATCCGCCAACGCTTGCATCATCATACTCGCCAAAAGGGATAAAGCTTGCATCTAAGTTATCAGACGTTTGAAAATCATCAAAAGCGTCTATCCACAAAGCCTCTGTATTGGTAATAGACGGACGCTCGGCAACATCTGAGTCAAAGAGGGCTTGCGCGGGACTTTGAGCCAGATTTTGATGAGAGGATACCCTTGTTTGCGATACAGCAGGTTTGGGTGCAACGGGGGTTTTTTTATAGGTATGTGATTTGTTGACAGGCTCTTTGGGCAGTTCAATCCCCGTTTGACGGGACAATTCTTTGAGCGCTTCACCCGCGGTGAGGTTTTCGTACTCTTTTAAAAAAGTGAGCGCATTGCCCGCGACACCACAGCCAAAACAGTTATATAGCCCTTTTTGCGGATTGACAAAAAATGAGGGCGTTTTTTCGCCATGAAAAGGGCAACAGCCTTTGAATTCATTGCCCGAACGTTTGAGCTCCACATGCTTGCCAATAATCTTGACGATATCGGCATTGGCAATGATTTGATCAATGATGGCATTGTTACTCATGGTAAAAAGCGCATTTCCAGTTAAAAATTAGCCAATTGAAAAAAAATAGCTAGGATAAACCTAGCTAATGTTAACGGGGTTTATAGATTATTTGACTTGACTGGTATTGTCAGGTGGCAGACCCAAGCCAATTGTGGTGTCACGTGGTCTGGTTGCTGTTTCATCATTTGCGGTGGTTGCCGGACTTGGCAGGCGCATTGCCGCAGCTTGCTGAATTGAGGTCTGAATCACTTGTGGCTTGGTGTTGCCTGAGTATTGCCCCGACTGCTGGGCTAACCCTTGAACAGCAGCATTTTTTGAACTTTGACCGAGCACGCCCAATGTAGCTTTATTTAACCAGTTTGAACCGGTACGGGTATTATCAAGCTTGACGTTGCCACGCGCATCAATCAGCGCAGGATAGTTGATACGAAGCAGTTGTTTATATTGATTGGCGGTATCGGTCATTCCCAGTTTATCATAGCTATAGGCGATGGTTGCAATAGACTCTGGAATTGCCTCGCTTTGTGGGTAGTACTGAAACACCCATTTAGCACGGTTGGCGGCTGCCACATAGGCTTTGCGTTTAATATACCAGCGCGCTACATCCATCTCACTTTCTGCCAATTGGTTATAAATATAACGCATACGTAGCGCAGCATCTGGGGCATACGCACTATTGGGGAAGCGATTAATCAGTTGCTGAAAGTTATTAAAGGCAATGCGCGAATAGCCCATATCACGGTGTGCAGGATTGAGCTTGGTGTATTTCATCACGCCGCCTGATGCCGCCTGCATATTTGAGATGCCGCGAACATAGTAAGCATAGTCAACTTGCGGGTTGGACGGGTAAGACTGGATAAAACGATCGGCACTGGCAATCGCATCTAAATAGTCACCATGTTGGTACTGCGCATACATCAGGTCAAGTAACGCTTGCTCGCTGTAATCACCCACAGGATAGAAAGTCCGCAAATCGTTTAACTGGCTAATCGCTTTGGCAAAATTACCTTTTTTGATGTTGTCAGAAGCCGCTTGGTAGTAGCCTTGCTCGCTTTTTTCAGCTTTGGTCGCAACGACTTCGTCTTTGCCACCCAACAATTTTGAATTTTTCAGCGTTTGACAGCCAGATAAAGTGGTCAAAGCCAGAGTAATTGCGGTGACACCCACAACTTTGGAAAGATGATGCATACGAACCTCAAATCTATTGCAAAAATATTTGCCCATCATAATACTTATTGTTCAAAACTGAATGCAAAATATTGTATTAAAAATTTCACTAAGTCTATCACGAAACGTTATACTTTGTGACCTATCCGCGCATATTAATTTTGAAAATCCCTATACCATACCCCTGACATATTTATGAATACGCTAATCGCCTCACATCCAAACAACTCAAATCCAATCGATTCAAACATTGAATCTATGAATCAAAACAATTCCAATCAACTCGAAGAAGAATGGGAAAGCCTGCCACAACCACACCCAAGCACTCAAAACCTGCAGACCGACGACGCTGGCAGTCATCAAATTATCCAAAATTATACAGTCAACTCTGAGCAAATAGGGGAGCGCATTGATAAAATTGCTGCCTTGGTATTTAGCGATTATTCGCGTGAACAAATCAAAAATTGGCTTGAGTCAGGCGAACTAACTGTAAACGGCGCGGTGCAAAAACCCAAATATCGTCTTAAGCCCAACGATGTGTTGGTGCTTAAAGCTAGTTTGACCGCTCAACAGCAAGATTTGCCCGAGAATATCCCACTTGATATTTTGTATGAAGATGAGGCGGTGCTGGTCATCAATAAGCCAGTAGGTTTGGTCGTCCATCCTGGCGCAGGCAATGGGTCGGGTACGCTAGTCAACGCGCTGCTTTTCCATTATCCTGACAGCCGCACGCTACCTAGAGCAGGATTGGTACATCGCATCGATAAAGAAACATCGGGTTTAATGGTGATTGCAAAAGACAGCCAAAGCCAGCTGCATCTAATTAATCAGCTTAAAGACAAATCCGTGTACCGGCTTTACCAAGCGATTGTGTTAGCGTCCGCCGCTGAGCTTGCCCGCCATCGCACCATTGATGCACCCATCGGTCGCCATCCGACCCAGCGCACCAAAATGGCGGTGGTGGGTAGTGGTAAACCCGCTATCACCCATCTTGAGAAAATTACAGCGATAAGCGACGCTGTCTCATTGGTCAGCGTCCGCCTTGAAACAGGGCGCACCCACCAAATCCGCGTACACTTATCAAATTTGGGTTTTCCATTACTTGGTGATCCGATCTATGGTTCGGCGCGTAAAAATGCGATATTGTTAAAAACCTTGGATGACGACCAAAAACAGATCGTACAACAGTTCCAGCGTCAGGCGCTGCATGCGTATGAGCTCGGCTTTATCCACCCAAAAACAGGCGAGCCTATTAAAGTGCAAGCGCCATTACCCGATGATATGCAACAGCTACTTGAACATTTACAGTCAATATAAAGACAAAGACACGGTAGATATATCACATGAATATCTGGTTTAAATATGCCATCACTGCATTAATGGTGGTATTGGTTTCAGAGTTTGCAAAACGCAGTGACAAGCTAGGAGGATTTATAGCCGCGTTGCCATTGGTGACGATTTTGACCTTGGTTTGGCTGTATCTTGAACATCAATCCACCGAAAAAATCGCCAATCACGCCTATTACACATTTTGGTATGTGATACCCACCTTGCCGATGTTTTTAATTTTTCCATATTTGCTGCCAAAAGTTGGTTTTTGGGCGGATTTGGGCATTTGTATCGTAGTGACGGTTATGATCTTTTGGTTATTGGCCAGAATACTAAGCAACTTTGGTATTCAATTATTGTAGAAAAGCCAAAATTAGACCATTTTTTCCGTTAAATATTTCCAATAGCGTTTTGGCAAATACTGAATATGCAGCTTGCGATTCAACCGCTCCTTGATGGTCACGTGGGTAAAATATTTTTGCCAAAGCGTTTGATATTGTTGTTCTGCCTCGCTATAAAACTGCTGCGGATGCAGTAGCGCTTCATCATCTATATCACAGATGATATGGACTTGTTCGCTGGGATCATCGGGAGCGTAATAAATACCAAACCCGCGTTTGACATCATATATCGCCCAAGTCTGATCGGCATAGCGTTCTTTAAAATGCTGATGCAAAATGGGTAATACATCAAAATCGGGCTCAACGCGCGCAAAATATACCGGTTTTTCAGTGTCTGGCATTTGCATTTGTTCAAATCGCACAAACGCCTGCATACGGTGGCGCTCACGCCCGACCATTTTGATAAGCTTGCTCACTGCCATCACATCCGCATGGGTATAATTCTCCCACACATCAAGGTTGGGATTGGACAATTGAAATCGTACCACCCCAAACAGATGACTATACACCGTAGGCGATTCTGATAAAAAGCCCCACAGCAGTTGTCGCATACCGTTTTTGCCAAAGATGCGCGCTAATTTATCACTCACCCGTAAGGTTTTGGCTTCATCGGTCGCGACGGTGACAGTGTCTTGCCAAAAATTGGGCACCACTTCATGCGCAGCTTGAATGGTCACAATCGGGGTGTGCTGCCAACCGTTTTCATAAATGGTGAACACACACGTGAGCCACCCTTCAAAGCTACCATCAAAGATTAAAATGGGGGTCTCAGCCGTCACTAAATCCATAAATGATTGACCTTTTGCACAGTGGACTTTAAAACCTTAATTTTAAAAGATTGATTTTAAAAAATTAATTCTAAAATAATAATGCTAAAACAACGCCAATTGACCATGCCGCTCGGCTTTGAATTTGGTTTGGGTCTGCGCCAGCACATAATCGCGAAAGTTATCCTGCGTTAAATGACTTAAATGCTCATTGCGACCTTTGAGTGCGATAAAGTATTTGGCACGGTTTACGGCAGCGCCCATTTGCTTGAGATGTTCGAGCGTCAAAGTCGAAAATTTTCGTGCCTGAACAATTTTTTTGGCGGTTCGGGTGCCAATACCAGGAATACGCACAATCATTTTGTAGGGCGCGGTCTGAATATTGACGGGGAAATGTGACTTATTACGAATCGCCCAAGCCAATTTGGGGTCACAGTCCAAGTCCAAAAATGGATGGTCATCGGGTAGAATTTCTTCTGCTTTAAATCCATAAAAACGCATGAGCCAATCCGCTTGGTACAAGCGATTTTCTCGCACCATCGGCACAGGGGTACCCATGGCGGGCAAGCGATTGTCACTGAGCATAGGCACATATCCTGAATAGTACACCCGTTTTAGGTTATATTCTTGATAAAAATGGCTCGATAAACGGATGATTTGTAAGTCGGTCTCTTGCGCTGCGCCCACAATCAGCTGGGTACTTTGACCCGCTGGGGTAAATTTTGGGGTATGTTTGTGTTGCTTTTTACTGTCTTTAAACACCACGATTTGTTCTTGCACCACTTTCATTGGCGCTTTCATATCGTCATGGTTTTTTTCAGGTGCGAGCAATGCCAAGCCAGATTTGGTGGGGATTTCCATATTGACGCTTAAGCGATCGGCATACAATCCTGCTTCCTGCATCAACTCAGCAGACGCACCCGGAATGGTTTTTAGATGAATATAGCCATTGAATTTGTGCGCAAGGCGCAAGGTTTTGGCGACACGAACCAATCGCTCCATGGTATAGTCGGGCGATTTAAAAATCCCTGAGCTTAAAAACAAACCTTCAATATAGTTGCGCCGATAAAACTGCATGGTCAAATCAACCACTTCTTCGACAGTAAAAGCTGCGCGCGGCGTATCATGACTGCGCCTTGAGGTGCAATACGCGCAATCGTAGATACAATGATTGGTAAACAAGATTTTTAAAAGGGAAACACAGCGGCCATCTTCGGTATAGCTATGACAAATACCCGAGTTAGCCGTGCCGAGTCCTTTGTTATGATTGTCACGTTTACTGCCACTTGATGAACACGAAACATCATATTTGGCAGCATCGGCTAAGATGGATAATTTGTCTTGCAATCTTTCATAATTCATCGCGTAAACCTTGCATATCTCATATATCAGCGGAAAAAAATAAAAAATAGGTTGCAAAATTAAACTTAAGATGAGTATTTTACCTTATAAGCCACTAAAAATACGTTTAAAAAAAAGCAAGACGACAATGTGTGACGTCTTGCTTTTGGTAGATTAACTAATTAGTGACTACGAATTACGAATTACGGATTAACGATAATAGCCGGTGCGGCCGTGACGGGCACGGTGGTTATTGTCGATACCGCAGGGGTTGATGCGGGTAGCAATACTGGGGTTGTCGTGGTAGTAGAAACAACGGTGGCAGGTTTTGACACGGTTACTGTCGCGCCTGAGCCTGTTTGTACCGTCACTGGGGTGGTGGTATTGACATTCGATGTTGATACTACGGTCGTACTAGGCAGTGTGGTAATAGGCGCTGTTGTTATCACAGGGGCTGTGGTAGTGACGACAGGCGTAGAGGTAGATGTAGAGACGGTGCGATAGGTGGGCGTGGTGACAATTTGTGTCGGGTAGAATGGCATACCGTCAATAATGGTAAATCCATTAGGGCGAACCATCACCGTATCGCTCGTACCATCGATATGTTGATTGACAATTGTTGTGGTTTTTGGCGCGACGCGAGTCGTGGTTACCGTTGTCGTTTTCTTAGCGGCGGCTTTAACGGTGCGCGCATGACTGGGGGTTGCCATGGCACTCATGGCAATCACCGCCACTGCCGTGGCAACGATTTGGGATTTTCTTATAGCGGTCATCATCATATTGTGTTTCCTCAAAAATATACAGTGGTAAAAAATAAATAGGGGTCAAAAATATACACCGAATTGATAAAATTATTATGCGCATATTGTTGATAGAAATATAAGTTATAAATGTAAATAACACGCAAAATTTGCAATTTATGCAATAACTGCTGTGACAAAATGTAACTGCATGGGTAGGTTAACTCATCAAATGGGACACTTTGATAGGCTTAAATCTTTATCAGGTAAAGCGCTTAGACCAGCAAAAAAATAGGCGTGACGGTTGTTTTATTGTATTACAAGGTTTATCCTTATCCGTTGACATTGAATATTTGGGCAATGCCACGTTAGCGTAAATTTTTTAGCAGTCAAACTTATCAATTAAATGTAGGAGCTATTCATGTTTTCACATGTAGAACCGTATGCGGGCGACCCGATTTTGGGGTTGATGGACAAGCATAAACAAGACCCACGTGCCGATAAAGTGAATTTGGGTGTGGGTGTATATTTTGATAATGACGGTAAATTACCCGTCCTCAACTGTGTGCAAAAAGCTGAAGCACAAATCGCTAATCCACCAAAACCACGTCCCTATCTGCCAATGGATGGTCTGCCAGGTTATCGCGCCGCTTGCCAAAACCTATTGTTTGGTAAAAACGCACAAGTATTAAAAGACCAGCGTGTAGCAACCACAGCGACCATCGGTGGTTCAGGCGCGCTCAAAGTCGGGGCTGATTTTATTCATGCTTGGTTTCCACAAGCCAAATGCTATGTGTCTGACCCAACGTGGGCGAACCATATTGGTATCTTTGAAGGGTCTGGTTTTGCGGTGGGCAAATATCCTTACTATGATGCAGCGACCAATGGCATCAAATTTGATGAGCTCATTGCCTTTTTAAACACCTTGCAAGCCCATGATGTGGTGTTGCTGCATCCTTGTTGTCATAACCCAACGGGCGTTGATTTGACCCAAGCGCAATGGGACCAAGTCCTTGAAGTGGTAAAAGCGAAAAACTTGCTTGCCTTTATGGATATTGCCTATCAAGGCTTTGGTGAAGACATGGATGCAGATGTCTATGCGATTCGCAAAGCAGTGGACATGGGGTTGTTGTTCTTTGTCAGTAATTCATTCTCAAAAAATCTATCACTGTATGGTGAGCGCGTTGGCGGTTTATCTGTGGTGTGTAAAGATGAAGCACAAGCCAAAGCAGTGCAAGGTCAATTGCAGTTCAATATCCGCCGCATTTACTCAAGCCCACCTTCGCACGGCGGTCACGTGGTTGATATCGTGATGAATGACGAAGCGTTATTCAATGAATGGGTACAAGAAGTCTATGTCATGCGCGATCGTATCAAAGAGATGCGCCAAAAACTGCGTGACAGCTTAGAGGCCAAATTACCGGGTCGCAGTTTTGAATATATCACCAAGCAAAACGGTATGTTCAGCTATACTGGTCTCACCCCTGAGCAAGTAGCGCGCATTATCAAAGATTTTGGTATCTATATGGTCGCTAATGGGCGTATCTCGGTTGCCGGTCTAAACGCTAGCAATATCGACTATGTAGCCAATGCCATGGCAGAAGTGTTAAAAGACTAAACTTATTAGATAAGCCTGTTAAAAAACTAAGATAGCTTAAATCATCAAAACCCTTAACCGCGTGTTAGGGGTTTTTTATGACGTATGGCTTACGATTTATAAATGATGGTTTATGACTTATGATTAACGGGGCGAGGGAGTATTTAAACCCGTTTTGGTAAGATTGTAGAAATATTTTTGACTGTTGTTAATTAAATCCCCACAAAAAACCTTGCTTTTCGTATCGGCTTTTGCTGAGATACCGATTACAATAATTTTTATAAAAATAGGATATCTTTATGGTCGCCCACAACCCCATCCCCAATTTTCAAACCGCAACTGATTCTACGCCGCCATCCATCCCGCAAGCCCTCACCCCCCAGTTTCGAGAAATCGACTACGGCAATAACGTTGCCCAGCGTACCCTGTGCGTTTTGGTGCTGGATTTGTCATGCTCAATGGCGATACGCTCAGGCAATGGTGACAAACGCCGTATCGATATGCTCAATGAAGGGATTGAAGCGTTTTATCATGATTTGATGAAAGATGAAACAGCCCGCAACCGTGTGCGTTTGGCCATTGTCATCGTGGGCGGGGTCAATGACACTGCAGAGCTGATGATGGATTGGACGGATGCGATTGATTTTTTCCCCATTAAATTTCGTGAAAATGGCATGACGCCGCTCGGACAAGGTATGTTACTTGCGCTCAATTTGATTGAGCAAGAGCGTATCAATCTACGCGACAACGGTATCAATTATACCCGCCCTTGGGTGATTGCCATGACAGATGGTCTACCCACCGACAGCCAAGATGTGTGGCAGGCGGCTATCAACCAATGTCACCAAGCCGAGCAAAATAATCAATGTATTATTTATCCGATTGCCATTGATGCGGGCGTGCAAGAAGTTAAGATGCTCAAACAACTGTCGATTTTAACCCCGCCCGTGCATCTCAACTCCGTTAAATTTGTCGAATTTTTTGTGTGGTTGTCCGCGAGTCTTAAGACCGTGTCACAATCTGCGCCTGGGGAAACCGTGCAATTAGGGAGTATCTCACCGTGGGCGACCATTCAAAGTTGATGGCAAAGACAATCACCTTCGACGCTCATGATAATAAAAAAACCTAAAAAAATTGGGGATAATGATGAACCAAACCACGGATTTGTTCGCGCAAACATCGCAATCATCGTTCCAATCATCTTGGCAAGTGTATGGCGCATCCAGTATTGGTAAATCCCATATCGACAGCAACCTGCCCAACCAAGACAGTATCTATTTGCAAAAAACCGAAAAAGGTATGGTCGCCGTGGTATGTGATGGGGCGGGTTCGGCAAAATTTAGCCAAGCGGGGGCAGCGTTTTTTAGTCACTCGATTGGAAAAATGCTGCTCAGTCTTAGTGTTAGTCGCAGTGTCAGTATCAGTGTCAGTATCAGTGTCAGTCACAGGGGCATTGCGCTTGATTTAGGACAGCTTACACAGCAAATTATTGAGCAATTATCACAAATACGCCTCGACCTGCAGTCGCAGCTGCCCGCTGAGTCGAGCCTAAGAGACTATCACACTACCTTTACCGGGGTATTGATTGATGCTAATCATCAAGCACTATTGGTGCAAATCGGTGATAGCCCGCTCATCACCAGCCAATTTGCTGTCCGCCATCCTCACATTGATTATTTTACCAACTTGCAAGTGTACGGGGATGATAGCAAGAATGAATACGTCAATGAGACGCATTTTATTACCCAAGATAATTGGCAATCCTTTTTAAGGGTTGAACCCATTGATTTATCGCAAGTGGATTGCCTTGCACTGATGTCGGATGGCTGTGCGGACTTGGTATTTGAAGGCGCAAGTGTTACGCCCAAAATTTACCGCCCTTTTTTTGGCAACTTGCTATTTAATTTAACCCAAAGTCAAAGCTCACAGCAGGGTAGCGCGATTATTGAACAGGCACTTGGCAACCCTGCCACCTATCGATTAACCGGTGATGATAAATCCTTGGTGGTGTTGTTAAAAAATCAACCGCATTATCAAAACCTTGAACCGATGGTTGAGGTACAAAATGAAACCCTAGCGAATGACACTATAGCGACTGCACCAAACAACCCCACGGTCTGGCATACCGATGCTGTCAATCATAAAAATACCCGCGCCACTAGCACGCCTGATGACCTAGCCTTTAATAACATCAATAACATAGCGCCTAACCCAAAGCCGCACGCCAGTGTTGTAACTGACCCTGCAACTTCAGCGGCTACAACGTCACAGGTGTTGCCCCCTTCGCAGTCCGTCAGTGACTCAACCAAACAGCGGCGTAATACTGCTATGATGGCTGGCGTCGCGATGCTCATTGGTACAGGTATATTGGGCTGGATAAATAAAGATCGATTACTCCCCACGCAAACTGTCAACAATGCCAATACTGCGGCATCGGTGGCGAGCACAACGCCCACCTCGGCTATAACGCCCCCACTGACCGCGCACGCACTGGATGATTCCTATGCCATTGATTTGAGCAAAGCCGCAACGGTTACCGATAGTGGCAATCGCATCGATGATCCCATCTTAAAGGTAATAATAGCCAGCCCGCAAGGCGGGTCTATCGGTGTCATCGAGCAAAAATCCAAACCAACAAGTAGCGCTAAAATTAAAAACGACAATAAAAATGAAAACAAAAATAGGGTTAATCAGCCCTTATTATCCGCCACTATTACCACGGTGGTCGCTAATAAAAACCCAACGGCTGCCAGTGCCAGTGGCGCAGCGAGTACAGCGTTGCAAAACCAACATACCGAGGCTACTTTGACCGCCTCACAATTTAACAATCATGCTGTCAAACTTGCCGCTAAAGCAAGTTGCTTGCCAGTTACCGATACCCATGATTTGACAAATTTAGGGGTCACCATCCAGCCCACTATGAATTACTACAACTGCCAAATTAGCTTGCCTATCAAATCGATGACGAGCCAAATAGCGGGGTTAAGCAAAAAGACGGAAATCTTGGATAGTCTGACGCTTGACAAAGGGCTATCAGAAATTTTAACTAGCTCTACCACCAATACCGCAGCTACCGCCTCTACGGTTACGGGTAAGGGTTTGCCTGCTAGCACGGTCAGCGATTCTAGCGACAATCAGCAAATACAGCTATACTATTTGGGTGTTAATGACTCAGTAAATCATATGAGTGCCACTGCTAGCACTGAGTTGGCCGCTTTACCCACCTCATCTGCCATTCTCAAGAGATAGTCCATGCCGTATTTAATTGCAAACAATCAGCGTATCACCATTGATTTGCCTATCTCTCATGAGATCGGCTCTGGCGGTATGGGCATTGTCTACCGTCTTGGTAATCTATTAGGCACGGGCAATTTGGTGGCAAAAATCTTTAAAAATCCCACCGATCCCAAAAACCCCAGCCTTGCCAAACTACAAGCCATGATGGCGCGTCCGCCTGAGCATATTTATGAAGTGATTAATGGGGTAGGGTATACCCAGTTTGCTTGGGTGAGACATCTGATTGTCGGCGAGCATGACGAACTTATTGGCTATGCCATGCCAGAGCTAGACTTTGATAGGTCGTTATCGCTCAATCCTTTTATGTACCCACGAGAGGCAGCAAAACTGACCGCGTATCAGCAGAGTCTCAATTATCGTGTACAGCTGTGTGCCAATATTAGCGCCTTGATGGCGGATTTACATGGTCATGGGCATGCCTTTATTGATTTTAAAGAAGCCAATATGCGCCTGATGCCAGAGCCAAGCACGGGCATGGATGATGATTATAAAGGCTTTATCGTTGGGTTTATCGACTGTGATAGCTATCGTATTACTGCCAGTAATGGCAGTGTTTATCCAAGTCCTGTCATCTCACCTGAAATGACCAGTCCTGAGTATCATGAACACAAAGACATTGGTTTGTTGGATGAAAAACACGACCGTTTTGTACTGGCGATTGAGCTGTTTAAAATTTTAAACAATGGTATTCATCCATTTTATTTTATCCCGGTGTCAGACCGATTAAAAAATGCTGCCCATCGCAACACCGACCAATTTATCAAAGAACGGCTGTATGCTTACGGCTTGCAGCCACAGCCAGAGATTGCACCGCTAAAAAACAGTATTCATGTGTGTTGGGATGACCAAACCCGTGCGATGTTTGATAAAGCGTTTTTATCCACCCATCCAACTGATCGCCCAAGCGCCGCCGAGTGGGAAAACCATCTGCGCGGATTGGTTCAACACCGCCAGTTTAAAGTGTGTGAAAATTATCCCAATGATGCCAGTCACATTCATTTTGTCGGTAAACCCTGTCATCGTTGTCTGTTTTTAACCGTACCCAATAACCCGTTAACCACGTCCGTACCCGCAATCATCGCTGCAGCGACAACCAGCGTCTGGCAAACCACGCCCACCCGTGCTTCTGTAGCGTCCACTGCCGCAAATCACCCAAGTCATCAGCCAAGCGGGGCTTTGAGCGGTTTGATGGACGATGAAACATTGGCAAACAATCGTCGGCTTGAGCAATCGCTTAATACCCAGGCTAACAGTCACACGGGCATACCGAGCCAGCCCATCAATTTAGTCAATGCAAATGTAGTCAATGCAGGGGATGCAGTCGATGACGCCACCCAAACACCGGCGACTCATTCAATTGCGATGCCAGATGCAATGACACATACAATGACAGATGCGATAACGGAACCTCCGCATCACACTGATACCACAGAGACGACACCCACTTCGCCACCGCACACAACTTCTACCGGTGAGGTATCTGTCAAAAAGCCCTCTAAAGGGTGGTTGATAGCGATGATTGCTGCCCTAATTGCTGGCCTAGTGGCAATCGGTGGCTATGGGGTATCAAGGTTAAAATCCGCCTCAACATCCACAACATCACAATCCGCCACTACCAATCAGTCCGGTAATGCCAAAGCGGCAAGTAGCGATGACAATCCACAAAAAAAACCCAAAACCCAAAATAGTTACACTACCATCATCAAATCGCTGCCAACAGCAAAAGCTACTATGACGCAAGCGCTTAAAGCGCAAAATGGCTTTTTTTCTTCTTCGTCGCAAACTAGCGTAGCCAAGCTGTATCAAGACACGCTCGGTATTAGTCCTGAGTTTTTTGATAAAGTAGTCAAGGTGGGTGAGTTTGCCGAGCCATCGCTCAAACAGCTGCAAGAGCTCGGTTACAGCCAAGATATCAATGCGACAAAGCAATACTCGCTTGAAGCCTTTCGCAACGCAGATATGGGCTATTTTAAACAGCAGCCTGTCAATAAAACACTTGCCAAACAATTCAATGAAGCGGCAAAAAGCTATTACTGGCGCAAAAAAGACCCAAAAGCCGCCGTTTATCTTCAAGCGCAAGCGGTCAAAAACAATCCCAACCAAGGCGAATATGCGGCCAATTTCGCTTATTATTTATTTAAAAATAACTATCCTTATAGCAAATCTTTTTTGCTTTATGCGCTACAAACGCCGCGTGATAGCAGCAAATACCCCAACACTTATATGATTGAATTGGCCGCGGCAATGGCACTGCAAGCGGGTGATGACAAGGGCGCGGTGGGATCGTTATTGGCACAGTTTTATACCACGGACGATCAACAAAAACGTTGCCAAAACATGTTAAATTATCCGCAAACCTATCCAGAACTGGTACCCATCGCTGAGAAAGTATTAGCCATTATCGACCAGCAAAACAGCAGCGGCGCCAATCCTGTGCCTGCTGAGTGCTTGCCACCATACAACTGGGTGGTTGGATCGTCAAATTAGTTTATCAAATTTAAAATATGAAAATAGGGTAGTAAACATCTATGATTATTGTCTGCCAACAATGTGGTCAAAAATTACCAAAAACTGCGGTTATGTGCCCAAATTGTGGCAATCGTCAGTTTGCGCAACAATCTGATAATCATACTCAGCCGCCAAGTGCCTATAATGCCTATGACGCGCCTCAGACCTCTCAAGTGAACCAGCCAGAACATTCTACTTGGCAAAGTTATACGCCAAATCCATCTGCAGGCAATTATCAACCGACCGATATGCCAGCTGTTCAGGCTAGTCAACCCATGCAGCAACCTGCTCAACCAATCTATCCACAGCCGAACTATGAACAGCCTGATATTGCTCAAGCGTCAAATCTACCCGCACAACCCACTGACTACGCAAATCCTTATGTCGCTCCTGCAGTGCAACCCCAGCAACCTAGCCAATACCCAACGCCCGCTACCAATCAGCTGCCTTCGACCGCGCTGCAGACACGTAAGCCTGCTCATACCATGCTGTATGCAGGTTTTGTGCGCCGCGCATTGGCTTATCTATTTGATTTAGCATTAGTCAGTTTATTGTTGGGATTGGCTTATCAATTATTGTTGCCGCAGATTTTACCGCAGCTTGGCATTCGTGGGTTTACTGATCAAACGCTTGCCTTGATAGCGTATGGATTTTATTTGTTTTATATGACGTTATTGACCTGTTTGGGACGACAAGCAACGGTGGGCAAGGTGATTATGGGTATGTGGGTGTTTGGTATGCAGGGTCAACGGGTTAATTTTTTCCATGCGTTAATCCGCGAAACCTTAAAACTTATCTTATTGCCATTTGGTTTTTTGATGTGGTTTACCGCCCGTAAACAAACGCTGCATGATTTAATCGCGCGCACGGTGGTGTTGTATGACCCCAATTAATTTTTAAACAGGGATAACAATAAAAAAGTTAATCAATTTGGAAAGCCCCATGCTAAACATAGTGAGTCGTACAAAAGCCAGCAAAAAACCCAACGCCAAAGCGCAAACGTTGAGCGAAATCATGATTTTAGCGGTGGTATGGCTCCTGTTAATTGGCGCGTTTTTACTGGCAGATTACGCCCATTCGCCCAAATTGCAGCGTTATCAACTCGAATTGATGAGCTATACCGAAGGCATCGCCAAACCGCAACTGCTCAGCAAATATTGTGGCGACAATGTCATTACTAATCTGTATGACAACCGTAATGACCCCAACTATGGCATGACTCAAGCCTGTGCCCAAGCCAGTCAGCCCACACAATTAATGAGTGAGGCAAAGCAACATTTTGCCAAAACCCAACAAGCCTTAGCGGCCGCATGGCAGGCCCAAGGCAAACAGCAACGCCAAACTGAGCTGGTTGAAAATGAAACCGAAGTGAATTTGGGTGGCGATAAACTCAGCAATCGCCAAGATTGGCTACACCTTAACGCTAGCGGGCAACTCGATAGTTTAGACAACCTAATGGCGGTAAAAACCGATAAATTCTCGCCCGCCGACCAAGCTAATTTTGCCGTGTCATTGCTTGCGGTTGCCGATGGCAATCGACGTTTTGCCTACAATCGCCTGTTTAGCAATCAGCCTGCCATTGCCAAACTGTTAAATCAATCGGCAAACGATGTCGCCAGTATCTATGACGCCAATAACAACCAACAAAAAGCCCTGCAAGCGAACAATTTACTGCCGTTAATTGGCACGCCCACCCATTTGGGGATGCTCGCTCAAGTGTTTATTTGGTCATGGGTGACGTGGGGCTTGCTATGGCTGTCTCGGCGTAAGCATTGGCTGGAAGTGCTACCGATAGCCCTCACCGTGTGGGGATTGGTTATTGCCGGCATTAGCCATACGGTGATTTTGCCGATGATGGTGGGGGGCGTGCTGTTTTGCGTCGGCGTGCTACTGAGTGTGTTAACGATTTTTTCACCCATGCGTCGGTTGATGGAAAAATTCCCCGACAACCGTGCCATGCTGTCATCCGCGTGGATTTATCCGTTGTTTGTAGGATTTGCCACCTTTGGCTTGATGATTTTATTTGATTTAAGCACCCGTAGTTATCTGTCACTGCGTTATATTTTTCTCAATCATTTCAAAGATTTGTTTTGGTGTTTTGTGTTTATTAGCCTGGCTCGCCCGATTAGTAGTTTGCTGAGTTGGGGGCTTAAAACCCTCGTTGCCAATAACTTACTACACAGCAGTTGGGGTAATGTTAAATCGGCAATGATTAAAGCCCGTGTGTGGCTACTTGCCTTTGCCGTGGGCTATCTGGGCTTGGCAGTGTTGATTCACAGTGACAGTGCGAAAGTCGCTGAACTGTCAAAGATTTGGCTGATGGTGTTTTTGGGCGTGTTTTTGGCGATTAACCAACGCGGCTTGATTAATCATCTGTTTTTCCGCTCCAAAAAAATGACCCTGCTGCTTGCTTTTGCGGTGGTATTGCCATTTATCGCACTGGGTATTGCCAATGAAAAAGGCACCATGCTGGTATTTTTGTTTTTGTTTACCTTTTTGGTGGGCGTGGCGCTATCCAACAAGATTTTCCAAATGGGCGGACGGGGTTATATTTTGGGCGTGTTGTCGAGTACCGCGATTTTGCTTTTGCTGATGATGGTATTGGTGAATTTAAGCGGGTTTGATGCGCGTACTGCCGAGCGGGTCAATGCGTGGGTCAATCCGTTTGTGGCGAGCAACGATCAGATGGCGATTTTGCATTGGTTTCGCGATAGTGTGCCGATGATTGGCTATGGGTTTGGCGATATTCCGTGGTGTGGGTATCATTTGTCGGGCTGTCAGGGCGTGCCGCTACAGATGCAAAGTGACTATACGATTACCTCGGTGATGGCAGTGGTGGGTATCGGGGCAAGTGTGGTGCTGATGATGGTGTATTTTGCGTGGCTTGCGCTCATTGCCCGTCAGCAGATGGCGTTTGCCAGTGAGCAGATGAAATCACGGCTGTTGTCGGGGGGCTATTTTTTGCTGGCGTGGGTGATTTTGCTGTGGGTGGTGATTACAGTGTTTCAGGCACTTGTCACCATTTCAGGAAATTTAGGGATTTTACCGCTCACGGGGGTGACGTTGCCGTTTTTAAGTTATGGCACCAGTAATTTATGGCTCAATAGTATTATGCTCAGTTTGGCGCTGTTTCAGCCAAAGTTGATGTTGGACGGCAATAAACCGTAAACCGTATGCTCAATAACTTATCTAATCGTAGAAACGTCAAATTTTAGTAAGGCTTGCAAAAATTAAAGGTTCAAAATGACCGAAAACCAAATCCCGAAAGACGAAAACAGTCAAGAAACTATGAACAGTGGCAAGTTAGAAACTGTCAACAACACAGGTTCTGACACGCTGTCACAGGACGAAAATGTCGCTGATTCAGTAGATGTTGAACAAATCACCCCGCCTACCAATGCCTCCGACAATACGCAAGCAAGTGAAACAAAAAATATTAACAAAAAAATCAAAAACGACGGTAAAGTTGCCAGTTTTCGGGTTTCTCAAGCACTTTACAAAACCATTTTGACCAACTTACAAGTGATTTTGGTAGTGTTTGTTGTCGGTCTTATCGGCTGGGTGGCGTGGTATCTCTCGCCCTTAACCGCCTCAAATACCACGTATAATGCAGCGGCGAATGAAAACGCCGTGTCACTTGTTGTCGATAATCTGGGTATGGCGGATGTGGTCAACCAAGCCAACAGCCAAAATACTAATAGCCAAAGTGCAAACGCTAATCTATCAACTTCGGTCAACGCCACGCCTGCCAAAACGTGCGATTTAACTCAGCCAAAAAACCAAGCCCGTTTTACCGACAGTATCAACCGAGTCAATCAAAGTCTGCTCAGCTTGTATCAGCAAAAACGTCTGGCCAACCAATACCAACTGCAAACTGCCAGCCTTTGGCAACAAGCCTGTGAGCAACATATCAACGAAGACGCGTTAGCCTTTGCGCTAAAAACGCTTGCTAGCCCGGAGCGATTGTTGCAGCTACAATGGCGAGAACAACAGCCCAATCGCCGCAATCAAAACGACCCCAATGTCGCCCATATGCCAACCAATTGGCTCACCCAAACCAACCCTTGGTATGGGCTACCGGGCTGTGTGTACATCAAAACCGCCAAAACGGCGGACAATCAAACAGGCTACCTGTATGTCGATAGTCGTGGCAATACCATGACTGACACAGGTGACGTTGACCCATTAACCCAGCTTTGTAACAACCCCAGATTAATTCCAATGTCGGTCAAGTCCTTGGTGGTTAAACCATTGACAGGGGCGGTGACTTTACCCAATGCACCAGCATCTGACCCCAACAATGCTTTTAATAAAACCAAAAACGATATTCAAAACCAAGCCAATGGCGTGCTGCAAACTCTCCAAGACAAACCCACGCAAGACCCGAAAAAACGGATTGCCTCCACCAGCAAAACTGAGGTTGCTTTACCGACCAATCTGGGGTTGATGTATAGCGAATTGTCCAACATTCACGCCAGCCATTTTGACCGTCAGTTATTGGACGCTTATCAAAGCTACCAACAAAAAAATGATCAACGCAGCTGGTGGCAAAAACTCATGGCGCCGCCAATCAATAGTATCAATGTCGATGGCTCAGATATCAAAATCGGCTACAACATGGCGTTGACCTTGGATCCTGCCGTACAGACCACCGCCCAGCAAGTGGCGGACTGTATCACCAATAACCCCAATGGCGCGGACTGTAATAACGTGCTATCGCCTGCGTTGCAAAACGTCGCGGGTGGCATGTATGAGAACGCCTTGGTACGCAGTATCGGTATCGCGGTGATTGATGTCAAAACCCAAGGCGTGCTTGCCCTTGCTAGCGCTGACTCCAACTGCTATCGTGCCGATAATGGCGATACCACGATTAAGCCCACAGGTTGCCCGATACTGTGGAAAAAAGACTGGAGCAAGCAAAACCTCATGAACCATGCGTTATACCAAACCGTGTACCCAGGTTCGACCGTTAAAACCGTACAAGCATTGGCACTGGTACGCGCCAATCCACGGTTTAAAAATATGCAAACCCCTGAAGCGCAATATCTCAAACAAGTGATGGCAAGCTCATCTACCGAAAAAGTGGCGAATTTTTTATATTGTCACCGTACCACCAGTGCGATGTCATTGCAACGTGACCGACAAGGCATTTGCCCGGGTATGCCCGCCTTTAAAAAAGCCAGTGATGACATGGGATGGAGTGTAAATTGTGCCGATAAAGGGGGAGTGAATTGCGGATTTAAAGATTTATTGTTTGGTAAAGCCTACAATAGCGACCCGATGCTACAAAGCCGCTATTTTTCAGGTGTACTGCTCACCGATGGCAAGCAAGATTACACCACCAAACAATTGCAATTTACCGAAAGCCAAGTGGCAAGCTGTGTCAAAGCCAATGGTGGACGTATGAATGGGGCGTGTCGTCAAGGGGGCGATATGCTTAATGCCAGCATGAACCAAGTGTTTGGCGCAGGTAATGCCAAAACCTCGGTACTGGGTGTGTCGGATATGTTTGCCAATCTGCTGATTGCCGATAATGGTGCGACCCAGCGTCGTGGCGTGCATTTAATTGAGGATTTGTGGGGCGTCAATCAAATTCCGCTGCGTCCTAAAGCCTGGCGAGGCGATGCCCAAAGTCAAGAGACACTGACCACAGCTACTAGCCAACTTGGTGCCATGCCACTGGGCATCAACCAATCTGACGCCCGTGGTGCGCTTAATTTATTATCAGGTACGCTGCTAGCAGGCACAGGTTTGGGCGGGGGCAATGGCACAGCTTTTGCTGCCTGTAACCAAGCGATTGGTAGCTGTGCATGGACACAGGGCGTGATGGTGGGCAAAACAGGCACACCCGGCTTTAACTATCCCACCCGCCAAAACGGTCGCAGCTTTTATACCCCCAATGTCACTGTCAGTATGGTGGCAAATCTGTGTAACAATGCAGACATTCACGCAGGCAAAGCTCAGCCATCGGTGGCGTGTTATGCTCGTCCGTATAAATGGTTTGTCTATGGGCTAAAAGATAAAAATGGCAAATGGGATAAAGCGGTAGCGGTATTGGTTGAACGTAACTGGACTAAAAATGGCTTGGTCGATGACCCCCGTGATGGCATTAACCGAGCAGTACAGGCGGGCATGATATTAGCCAAACAGATGTATCAAAGCTCAGCGATTAGCCGTCCTGCCAGCGCCAACCCACGGGCTGATTCAGTGGCTAGTCCAATGACTGATGCTACGCAAGCTGTTAAAAAAACACAAACCCATTAATAAAAAATTTCACCATTAAGAGTAAATTATGGCTTACATCACCACCAACCACCGGTTTATCATTGACGACAAACACCCAAGCGATGTGTTTGATGAAATGGAAAATTTCTTTAGCCTATACACCACCGCCATTGATGACTTACAGCGTGTGAGCGTTCAGCTCTCCGTGCCGACGAGTTTTGATATCACTGCCAACAAGAAAATGGCAGAAAGCTATCGACAATTTACCCAATCGCTCAAATACACCATGCCTGATATTCATATCTTGCCGATTAAAACCCATGCCGCCCAAACAGCGGATGACGACGACACAGCCAGCGAAGCAGATAATTCGGTCATTTTGCTGATTCAACGGCTCGATGGCTATGCGCTAGATGACGAAGACGAAAAAACCAGTCTATATCAAAGCCTGTTAGGGCGGCTGATTCCACGATTTGCCGAAGAAAAATCCGAGGCGGGATTCTACCCTGAACGCGCCCCCATCACTTTGCCTGAGCCTATCGGGCAACCAGCGCCTTTAGCCCCGATACCTGTATCACCGCAGTATCCAACCCAGCCTGTTTCGCCACCACCACAGCCTGCTCAAGCTTATCAAATGCCTGTGCAATCAACAACACCGCCTTCAACCCCCAACCCAGTGCCTACGGTTGCGCCGATGCAGCCGCCGCTGGTCAATACCGAGCCTATGTCATCTGTATCTTCTAAGCCACAACCTACGAGGGTACAACCGCCAATTCAAACGCCAACAGCTGCGCCCAAGCCGATGGTCACTGTGTTACCAAACATCCAAAAATCCGCCAAGCCGTATCAAGATTTATTGACCGATGCGATTATGGCAGCGGCGAAACAATGGGTGGATAAATCCCAAGTGATTACTCAAATCACCTTAAAATCCAATGATGGACTGACAACCGCGATGGTGGAGCAGTTATTTAGCAGTTTTAATCATGCCCACGAATCCACCCATACCCCGCATGATGCCATTGATTTGGTATCTTACGGCTATGAGGTGTTAAAACCCAAGCTTGCCACAATTGGGGTAAGCTTGTCGGACGAAGCGCAATTTGGGTTAAAAGCCAAAGTGCAAGCCACGCCAGCTGATATCGCACGTTTGCAAAAAGGTGAGGTGTTTAGCAATGAGATTAAACTGGGTGTTAAATTCATGACTCAGGCACAGAATCAGACTCAGCCAAACTCAAATCATCATATCGCAGCAAGCCCGCCTGCTTTTAATGCTGCTAGTACTGCGCCACGCCAAGCGCAAAGCAAACTGCCGCAGTTGAACCAAAATCTACAGCAGATTGTTTTGACCATAAAATCTGTGGATGGGCTAGGGGAGCGCCAACAAAAAGTACGCGAGTTTCCGATTGTGTTTGCCAGTCGCGAGGCGCAAATCGCGCATGCCTTACGTCTATTTGCCGCCAATGACCTAAAGCTTGCCAGCGGCGTGTATTTTGCGATTGTCGAATCTCAAGGACAGCTGCTGATTGATGAGATTGACCCCAACATCAGCATTACCCGAAACGGTCAACCCATCAACCGACATGATGTTTTGCTGCCCAATGATGTGCTAAGCATTAATCATGCGATAACTGTGCAGTTGTTGTTAGCCCATTAAATGGGCGTAAACTAAAACAGCATCGATAAAGTAGTTTTTAAAAATGATAGATTTAATATGATAGAGCGTGGCATGAAACCCAGTAAGTTATATTTACCCCATGATAAGTCGTTTGTGGGTGGGCGGCTTATCGATTATTTGGCAGCGCATTTTTCTCATATTAGTTTGGCAAACTGGCAACGACGATTTGACAGCGGTCTAATTAGCCTTGAGCGTGGTGAGCCACTCAAACACGATTCGCCCTATTTGGCAGGGCAAACCATCTTGTACTATAGGCAGGTTGAAAATGAGCCTATCATTCCATTTGCGCCCAATATTCTTCATTTGGATGAACATTTGCTGGTGGTCGATAAATCGCATTTTTTACCTGTTACACCGTCAGGTCGCTATGTCAGCCAAACCCTACTAGCCAAATTAAGAAATCATCCAGACTTACAGCAGTTAGCCGTGAATGATATTTCACCCTTGCATCGGCTGGATAAGGACACGGCAGGCGTGATGTTATTATCGGTTAATCCAAGTAGCCGAGCTTGCTATCATGCGCTGTTTGCCGATAGACACATACACAAAACTTATCACGCCATAGCACCGACTCGCAGCGATTTATGTTATCCCTTTCACATCCATTCCAGACTTGAGCGTGGCGAGCCGTTTTTTTTGACCAAGACGGTCGAAGGTGAGCCAAATGCGCACACTATGATTGAATTGATTGAAAATAACGGGGCGTTTAGCTTATACCGATTAACCCCGGTGACAGGCAAAAAACACCAATTGCGAGTGCATATGGCAAGCTTAGGTATGCCGCTGTTACATGACAATTTTTATCCCACTGTCAAGACTGTCAAGCCCCAATGCAGTAGTGATTTTACGAAGCCTTTGCAACTGTTGGCAAAATCTATCGCGTTTATTGACCCTATCACCCAGCAAGCAAGGCGTTTTGATAGTCAGCTACGCCTGATGCATAATATTGTATGAAAACTACCATTAACGCGGCTCAATCTGCGTTCACTTAGAGATATAAATCTTGATAAAAATTGTTAATAAGCAATTGATATATTTAATTTTTTATCATTTCTTTAAGCTGCTGACTGGCAAGTTTGACATCTTTTTGTCCCAAAATTGCAGAAACGACTGCCACGCCGTCAATGGACGTGTCGGCAGCTTGCAGCACTTGTTGTAAGGCGGGCAGGGTGTTGTGATTGATACCACCAATGGCGACAATCGGAAGCGTTACCGCTTGGCGTATCTGGGTTAAGCTCGCTATGGTAACTGTTTGCGCATCTTGTTTGGTGGATGTGGCAAACATCGCGCCAACGCCCAAATAATCTGCGCCGTCTGCTTGCGCTTGGATGGCTTGCTGGGCAGTGCGCGCGGAAACTCCAATGATTTTATCTTTGCCTAAAATTTGCCGAACCACGCCACACGGCAAATCACTTTGACCGATATGCACCCCATCTGCCTCAACTGCGAGGGCGATATCGACACGGTCATTAATGAGTAATGGCACGTTATAGCGGTGGCAAATCGCTTTGATACGCAGCGCGCGCTCATAGAACTCTTTGCTAGCAATCGCTTTTTCTCGAAGCTGCACCAATGTCACGCCGCCCAATATCGCCTGTTCAACGGCTTGTTCAAGCGTTTGCTGTTGCAGGCAATTGCGATCTGTGACCAAATACAGCCGATAATCAACACGGTTATGCATCATGTTTGACTTCCAATATCATATTGAACATCAGTATTATTTTAGGCTGGCTTGGCTGTCAATAGTATGCCATTTGACCATTTTTTTACCCAATAACGGCAAGCAAAATGAAGGCAATTGGTACGCGCCAATTAGCGGTAAAAACATCGCACCCATAAACGGCGTGGTGATGGTATACGCCAATAACACGTTGCGGCCACCGCACGCCAGCGCAGAGATAATGGCGTTTTCATAGCCAAAGCGGCGGTATAAAAAATAAGCAGAAAAGTAAAATACTAATGATAAAGCAGTGCCCAAACCAAACAAGCTTAACGCCTGCATGGGATTGGTGTCAAAGGTATGTCTAAAGCCCGACATCAATCCAAGCGGAAACATCATCAGTAGAATAATGTTAAACTTGGCAATTTTTGGATAATAAGTATTGAGCGTATCACGGGGAATATATTGCCGTGCTGCGACCGCCAAAATCATGGGGGCGATAATGTAAATTAATAACCGCTTAATATACAGTACAAAGTCCAAATGGGCGTCCTTGCTGCCAAGTAACCACAATATCACCAGCAAGCTAACAGGCATCACCAACGTGGCTGTGATGGTTTTTGCCATGGCTAGCAGTGCATTAAAACCAACTGCATTCACAATAGCGCCCGTACCAAATAGCGGTGCGGTGGCTGACAGACCCGCGATAGCCAACAACAAATCACCACGGACACCCAATAAATAAGCAATCAAGGTCATAGCTAAGCTCATCAGCGCACTTTGGAAGATGGCAAATCCCCAAACATATTGAGTCGTCATGCGTCTAATTAGCTGGGTTTGGTCAATGCCCAACAAGGTAAAGAACATCAAGAAAAATAAAATCTGCGGCAGCAGCCCAAGGACAAAATGCGACAAGTCAGGAAATATAAATCCAATCACACCAAACAATGGCATAAAAATCGTACTGTGACGGGCAATAAATCCAATCATGATAAATCCTTGGCGATTTTAATGATAAACAAGCGATAAATAATTGAGTGAGCATACTACTCATTATTGATTGATAAATGCAAATGGTTTTGCTGCTAATTATCATTTCATCTTTGACGCCGATAGCTTTTATTTCGCATAATGTATATTATGTTAAATAAAATAATTCAAACTAGACTCTAACTGCCACTCAAAGCTCCCTGTGTCTGCTAACGGTCTTTCACAGCTTGCAATGCGTTATCAAGATTTTGATTGACCGTCTTTTCTATCAGCGGCAAAAAACTTTTGAATAAAAACCCAAGCTTTGCTTGCATATCAAATACTTTATCATCCACTGTTAACGTACCTGTCACACCGGCACGAGAAAAGTTGACGCGTATTTGCTCATCACTGCGCACTACATCGCAATGCATTTTATAATCTTTTTGTGCTGAGACAATCCAGTCTTCGGTTATCTCAAAGGCTTGCGCTTTACTGATGCCATGCTCACGATGAATCACAAAATTACTCATACTTTTCTACTTTTTTTCTACGCTGTCTTGGGTTTTTAGCTGTCTATTTTTAGTGGTCTGCGTTCGCTGAATTTAGGTTAGCCCTTCAAAACACGTGCGGGTCACGATAGCGATAATCTCATCATCGTCATACAGCTGCGACGAGCGTAAAAACCCCAGTACAGGGTCGCAAGCTCTGGCATATAAGGTATATAAAATTGCCAGTCCTGGTATGTTGCTTTGCAACTTGCCCTCTGCTTGCGCTTGCTCAATCCATTCACCGATGCTATCTGACAACATGACCAAGTTGTTGGTGTAATCGTCATTGGCAATTAGCAGCTCGCGCAGTTGGGAGTTTTCACTCGGTAGATTCGGCATTTTTTGTGCTAGTTTAAGTCGCATCGCCCACTGTGTCAGCGCTTTTAGCTTATCGATGGCGGTTTGGTCGGTCGCGTTTAGCTGATTGATGATCTCAAGCGCTTTGTGCATGATATCAACCAGCGCCGCCATGCCTAGCGCTTCTTTACTGGGAAAATGTCGATACAATGACGCCTTGGCAATGCCCACTGTATCGGCAATCTCATCGACGGTCATCGCGTCATAGCCTTTGGTGGCTAACAAATGATTGACCGTTTCAATAATCAGCGACTCACGCTCTAGCATCATTCGCTGTTTAAACGTTAACTTTTTCATCACAAGTTTCTAATGTTTTTCAGGTTTCTAATATTTATGAGGTTAAAAATTAGCTAATATTATACTACAAATTTTTTTATGATACTTATTATTTGATTATATACCAATAATTATATTTTTATACTAAATAGTATAAAAACTATTGCCAACCATCGGCTACTCTTTTATAGTATGTGGTAAGCCGTTTTCAAAATTTTGTATTGAGTTGTTATATTGAGTCGCTATGATGCCCGCCCCCAATTCCTCAAAGCCATTATCCATCGTCATTACAGGTGCAACCTCAGGCATCGGTTTACAGTTGGCGATGGATTATCTAAGCCAAGGTCATGAGGTATATACCGTAGGGCGAAACAGCGATGTTTTGCACACATTGGCAACAATGGGCACAAAAACGATTCAGCTTGACTTGACCGAGTATGATGCCGTAATGCAAGCATTTAGCGACATTAAAACGCTGGATTTATTCATCGCGGCAGCAGGTATTTGCGAATACATTGACATGCCAAACTTTGATTCGCGGTCTATGATGAGGGTGATGAACGCAAATTATGGCTCGTTAGTGCACGCCATCGAAGCGCTACTACCCGCCCTCAAGGCAACTAAAGGTAAAATTGTCACCGTCGGCTCTGCTTCTGCTTTGGTGCCCTTTGTGCGTGCAGAGGGGTATGGTAGCTCAAAAGCGGCAATCCATTATCTGAGCAAAACCTTGCAAATGAGCCTGCAACCGTATGGGGTCAAAGTGGCTTTGGTAGTACCGGGCTTTGTCAAAACGCCGATGACGCTGCAGAACGACTTTCCAATGCCTTTTTTGCAAACCGTACAGCAAGCCAGCCAAGCCATTCAACAAGGGATTGCCAATGATGATAATGTCATTGAATTCCCGCAGACATTGGTACGGCCCTTAAAGCTGTTGGCGCAGTTACCTGATGCAGTATGGCATTTTGTAGGCTCAAAACTTTCTCATACAACTTAATTATTTGACTTGTTAATCATTTGACTTGGCTTTAAAGGTATATCCGCACATGGCAGTGTTTACAAAAAAATCCCCGCGCTCTAATCACAAAGTCCCCAAGCCTATGGTGGCTAATCCTATAGTAGCTAAGCCTACTAAGCCAAATATTACCACACCAAAGATTGCCATTATTGGCAGTGGTGTATCAGGGCTAACGTGTGCGTATTATCTCAAAGACAGTCATGCAGTGACGATGTTTGAAAGCAATGATTATCTAGGCGGACATGTCAATACGCTAGATGTCACCGTTACCGAGCGCTCAGCTTTTGACAATCCGTTTTTTAACAGCCCGTTTAGACCATCAACCGAAAAAGTCGCCATCGATACTGATGCCGAGCGTTATAAATTTGCGAAAAATGCGTTATAAATGATTAGTATTATTATTGCACCCTGTGCAATCTCATTACAATATCAAATACGAATTCGGCGTCGCTTTTGCTTAAAGAATTTGAGATAATAATTTTGCTTTGGGTGGGTCGAAATAAGCATGACGAATAAGACCGCCGTGTCCTCATGGTTTTCAGCCCCAAAGCACCCACAATAAAAAACCCTGCTCATTGGCAGGGTTTGTTTTTATATCTATCTTATGCTTTGACAAAGCCCTCGTTGGTGATTTTATTTAACTTTGCAATATCACCGCTAACGATTACCGCTCTCAAGGCTTCCGACTTCTCATTGTAGCCCATACGTTGGGTTTTCAAATAAAAATCAATATCGTTATGGGTGATACAAAGATTGCTTAGACTATGTGGCATTCTCGTTTGGTTGCACGCCATTGTTACGTTGTTGCCGTTAATATAAATAGTGTAGCGGTCTGATACCAATTTCATTTTGCTGTCCTCTTTGCTGCCCCATTTTCAGGTGGGCGTTGGTTGGTGTACGGACAGTATCGCTCTACTAACATAGCGTAGCCAGTCGTTTTTGCCATTATTAATGTCCGATGCGACACGCTTTTGAACCTATTGAAACCGAAAAATCATATTATCCTCGTACTTATTTTCATGGTTTACTTGGGATTGAATCGTCACCCGTTCAAATCCACCTAGGCGCTGCCAATCGTCGCCATCCAAGCGTTTTAGATAATCCAAATAATCAAGCAGCTCGCTTTTGGTCGAACTAAAGAAAATATAAGGTGGACGGGTCAAACTCATCAAATACAAAAAATCTACCATCGCAAAGTACTTCTCCTGCTTATATGCCCCTTGCCCCGTATATAGATAAGGCGGATCAAGCAAAAACAGCGTATTTGGCTTATCCTTATAGCGAGCCATAAGTTTTGTATAAGACTCACAGGTAATCGTTAGCCCATCTAAATAGCCCGTTGGAGGCTCAAACGAGCTGACCCGCACCGTGTTATAAAAGGTATTTTGATATAGCTCCTCAAGCGTGCGAACCTGCTTACCGCTAAATAGCAGCCATGTCGCCACGCTTTGCACATCGATGAAGCCGTCGAAGTTATTCAGGATATCAATGACCGTCTGTCTATCATTGGTACTGAGTAACTTTTGGCGTGGGACATGAGTTAGTTGGTTAAATAAGATTTGGCGTAACCGCTCGGTATCGTCGATGTTTTGCAGACGCTCGGCATAGCCGTCCCAATCGTTATAGATAACGGTGGCGTTGGGTAGCAGACGTTTGGCATTGTGAGCGAGTAAGCCGCTGCCACCGAACACGTCGACTACCGTCCAGCCAGTGCCATCACCCACAATATGGTCGGTGATGACTTGGCGAAAGGTTTTAATAAAGTTACGTTTCTGCCCGATAAATGGCAGGGGTGCTTTGCTGTAAGGTTTGTCCACGAAGGTCTCCGTTGGTTGTTTGAGCCTCGTGGGCTTCTGTAGATTTGCCGAGAATGGCGGCGTTCGTGACGCTCGTAAAAAGGTTGATTTGTTTGCAATGACGGCATTTGACTGATAATCGGTTAAAGCCGTCTGTTTTTAGCAATTTTTTACCACAGTTTTGACAAGTTAAAAATTTCATATTTCACCTAGTGCAATAGCGTTTCATATTGTGTTATCCTTGCCACTCTCTGTACAGAGGGCAGGGTCTTTGCTTTGCGATAGGTGGGTTAAAACGTCACTATCAAAGAGAACGGCTGAATGTTCCAGCAGACAGCCGTTGCCCTGTTTTTAAGCCTATGAATAATCTTGAATTTCTTTTATTACTGTTGGGCTGGTTGTGCCACCTTTGCCAAACACTTTAATTTTTAGCGTGTTAATTACGCCCACATCAAAGTTAAACGCTTCCCCCGTATTTTGGTTGCGTAGCGTCAGTCCAGTGCTAGTAAAACTTACAACAAATTTAACATCACCAATATTCGGTAGGTTTTGGTAGGCAAATACTTGTCCCAATTTATTTGATATTAAAGAAACATTATAACCTTGATAATTATCTTCAAAATTCAAATAGGCTTTATTAGCATAATCATCTTCATTCATCGCCAATGCCAGTGAATAATTATTTGGATTGATGCTAAACTCATAGGAGTTAAATGGCTGATTAAAATCAGCTTGATAAAAACCGTTTTGAGTTGTCGCTACCAGTTGCTGATTTTCATACACACAGTCAGTAAGGTTGCCAAACATACTGCGTACCACGATTGGTGGTGCAGGAGGCAACACGGCTTCAACCGCTTGCCCCATGACAATCAAATCTGCATCGTCAATATCATTATTCACGTTCAATTTGACCCACACAGGCGTGTTATAGTTAAAATCTTTACCGCCCGTGAGTTTGTCAGTGATAAAAGCGGATTTGTCGTTAGGCTTATCCGCCCCAACGTGTATATGATAACTTGCAGCCGTATTACAGCCGATAAGCGTCACATTACCTGTGGCGACTTGTTGCCAAGTCTGATTAATGGTTAAGCGTTGCGTTGATGCCATAAGAGACTCCTTGGTCTTGTTTGAAAGATAAAATAGATTAAGCAGTACGTACCCAGCGTCCAACCACGATGTAAGGCTGCATATTGTTGTGAGGTTTATTACCACCGACGGCTTGTTCTGTCATTCTATTGAGTGTGAGATCCGAACCCGCAATCACCAGTTCATCGTTGGAATTATCGTCACTACGGGAGCCTGTTGTATTGGCACCATCATCTAATGCTGATGTGTTCCAACCAGCTGCAACAAAGTCGCTATATTTACCTGTGAATTTATTAAAGACATTATTTGGGCTGTGGTTATGCGAAGGCATTTCATCGACAGACAAAGTATGTTTAGACACACCGCCTGTGGTACCCATATCGAGCGAAATAGTCGACCCCGAACCATCATCAATCGGTGTGCGTGTCGCAGCGACAGTGACACGACCATCACCGAAATATTCCCACGAGCCATAGCCCATATCTTGAGCCAATGCAGTACCACTGGCATAGGATTTTGTTGTTTCAAATAGCCCACCCACAGGTATCATATATTGGGTAATCGTTGGGGCTGGCGTAGCTTGAATATCTTTTATTGCTTGCCAAAGTTTCGCCAAGCTCACAGATTCACCATCAGGGATATCACCTCTTAGTGCCTCTTGCTGTTTTTTTAGATACGCCGTGCGATTGGCAAGTTGCTGATGGGGGATATTGTCAATGCCGTTTTCACCGCCTTGGACGGGGTCATTGGCTTCGATTTGGCGGATATTATCTGCCCATACCGCTTGTTCTGTGATTGCTACCATTGTGCGATTACCTCGTCATATAGATGCGTGCCATCATGATTAATGACACTATTGTGGTAGATATTGTTAAGATTGATTGATGCTAGCTTACAGCGTAGCGGTGCGACATCGGTCAATAACGCCCTGATACGCTCGGCTTCAATACGGCTGATACGTTGTTGCATGAGCAGTCGATAATGTGTCCAATGCCCATCTGCGCCATAGCGGTGATTGCTGTCATGATTGATTGTGCCATCATGCTCATAGTAGCCAAAGCGTTCTTGCAGTTCGCTGTCGCCATAACCAAGTAACTGCAAGGTGCGCTTAATCGCCCAAGGCGTGCCTTTGTGGCGGTGGATTTCGATTGCCCCTTTTATCAGCTCTCGCTGTTCAGCCTCACCTTTGGCAAACTCCCAACCATCACCAATCAGACTAAAATGGTCGGCGAACGCCATCAATGCCGTGGGCGTAACGATATCAGTTAGGATGACTACTACGTTTTGCGGCAAAGCATTTAACCGTTGCAATAGACTTTCAATCACCAAAAACCGCTGATGTTGCAAAGGGCTTGGCAACACGCTATCTTCGATTAAATAAATATCATCAGCCATTTTGCCCACCGCCTAGGCTGACATTGAGTTTGGTACATTTTGCCCATTGATAAGGTTGCAAAATCATAGGCTGATTGGGGCTAATGACTTCAATTTGCCACACCCCATCACCGCTTAGACGGTCAATAATTTGGCTGGGTACGATATCAAGCCCCAGTTTGGTTTTAAGCTCGTTAATATAGGCAGTCGCTTTGGTTTGGGCGGTTGCCAATATTTGATTGGGGTCAGCAATAGTAAGCGGATAGACGTTGATAGCCAATTCAAAGTTAAACGGTTGTCCTCCTGCTACATGGACACGGTCAGACAATGGGCGTTTTTTTTCATCGCTGGTATTGGCAAGCACACGCTGTATCAAGTCATCTGTAACAATCCCATCAGCGGTCAAGATATGAATATAAATATTGCCATTCTCGCCACGCAGGGCATCAGCATCAATGATTTGGCTATCGGTCGATAAGGTGTGATAAATATAGGCTTGGCGTGAGCCTGTGGTAGCATAGCTTTCAGGGGCTAATCGAATACGCTGTCTTAGCTGTTCATCAATTTCGTTTTCCAAGCGAACCACACCGAAAAAATCACCAAGATAATCGAGCATCACCCCATTGGCAAAAGCGAGTAAATTTTGCTTACCTGCTTCTTGGATTTGAGTACGAATCAACATCTCACGGTAAGCAATGACATCCAGCATGATACGGTCAGCTTGGGCAGGATAGAGCGTCTTACCGCTCAACTGCTCGTATAATGCCACCAATTCAGCGGTGACTCTATTAGCATCACGCTCGATAAAATTGGGTTCTGGCAAATTGGCAATCGGCATGACTAGACTCGGTAAGTTAAATTCTGTGGGATAAGGCTATCAATCGGCGTCCAAGCAATATTAAAGGTTGAACCAGCGAAGCCTTGTTGTTCATTAAACTGGGTGGCTGTGATACGCACGCTTTGAATGCGTGGCTCATTTGCCAATATCGCATCGGTTGCCTGTGCGATAAATAGCGGTGCAACCTTCGCAAAATCACCATCAATTAGCTTTAATGCATCACAACCAAACTCAGGTCGGTGCGGTACAGAGCCTTTATTGGTGGATAAAATAATGCGAATCGCTTGTTCCACATCAGCAAAGCCTGTGACAATGTCATCATTATCTAAGTTTGGTTGCCAATGGGTGGCTGAAGTAATTTTTGTCATAGGGCTATCCGCATTATTCGTTTTCGCTAGGTTCATTCAGTTTTATCAAGTTAAAGCGTTACATAGCAACCTCCCAAAGCTGACCCATAAAAAAAGGCTCTATCATTCAAGAGCCTTTATCATAAGTGGTTGGGTGCAACACTGATTTTATGCCACTTTAAGTATTAGCTAGGCGTGTCGGTTCTACTTTCGCCCCGTTTCGTACCGCCATGTTTATGACCCAAGAAGGAAATACCACCGATAGTGGCATCCCCTGTGACCTCAAGCTGTCCATTAATCACCGTATCACCATTAATGGTGGTTTCAGCATTGACGGTGGCATGGTTACAGCTTACCGTGACATCACCCACCGCCGTCACGGTCAAATGATGATTATCGCTGTCATAGTCAATGCGTGTGCCATCATCAAAGACTTTGCTAAACTGATGCTTGTCGGCAGGGCTATTGTCCACGTCACTCAGTACCGAGCCAAGGCATAAAGCCGACTCACCATCGTCATATAGCAAGATAGCCACCTGTTCACCCTTGACAGGGGGGTCAAAGGTTTTGGCGGTTTGGCTACGAGCGGTCAGCACCAATGCCCACGGTGATAATATGTCATCCATATCGGGCAGTTTGGCTTGGATACGTAAGGGCTTATATTCGATATTTTCCACCATGCCATACACGACTTCGGTCATCGTTTATCCCCTGTCTTTGCCCCATCAATGCCCTTAAACTGTACTTCGGTGGTGTAGCCTGTGCTACGGCTAATGCGGTGTACCGCTTGTTTGATTTGGCATTTACCATCAAAGCGTCCGAAGCCAGTCAAATCAAAATTACTGCCAGCGGTCAGCCGTATATCACCATCAAGGCTAAATTGTCCCTCAAGCCCCTTGTCATTGTCTTTATCAAGGCTAGATTTTGCCTTACTATCGGCTTCAGATTGCGTATGAGCTTTGGCTCGGCTGTTGATTTTGTCATTGCTATGCGTTGCCATGTTGTTTACCTCTAAGGAGTCACCTTTGCTTTGATGGTTTGTTTGGTTTTTGGGTTGTGGCTGGTGACGGTGGCTTCTTTTTTGACCGTGCGGATTTGTTCACGCACATACCAGCCTGTGTACATTTGGGTGCGGTCAATGGTAGCGATACTACCAGCAGTTTTAAGCTCACTAATTTTGCTAAACACAAGGCGTTTACCGATGACTTTGACAATATAGCCGTAAGCTTCGGCAAGGCGTTTGATAAATGCCAAATCGGTTTCTTTTTGGGTAACCCGCTCGATGCGTAACGGCTCAATTTTACCTTCCACCGTATAGCCAAGGCTGGATGCGGTAGCTTTGATAACGCCATCCAAGGTTTGATTGTCATAGGCTTTGTGCTTTGTGGTACGTACACCATCGGTTACACCTGCCGATAACGCACGGATTTGCACCGTATTCGGGCTGTCGTTGACCGTAATTTCATCCACTTCAAATGTGCCACAGTCTAATAATTTCTCGCCTTCATAACCAATGGCAAAAACAAGTGTCGCCCCTTTGGTCGGATACCAGTCGCCCATCCATTTACGCTCTTCATCAGCGAGAGTGATGTCAAGCTCGTCTGATTCACCTGTCAAATGGTCGGTGAAACTCGCTTCAATCAAATCTTTAGCGATGTCGATGGTGGCGGATTTGTTATTGTATAGCAGGGTAAAAGTTGGTTTTTTTATCATGCGTTAATCCCTTAATCTAATCCCTTAGCCACGGTGGTATCTCACTTTTGGTAGTGTTATTCACCGTGATAATTGGGATAAATACAATTTGACCTGCTTGTAAGGTCGCATTGATCGGCAGATGCCGATTTGCCGAGATAATTCGCTCATAGCCCATTGGGTCAGCATAATACTGATAACTTAACGTGTCCCAACGGTCACCATCACTGGTAATGTGTTGTAAGAATTCACGATTTAACCCCATAACCGTAACGCCCCCTGTCGTGCCAATGTCGCATATAGCACTTGCTCAGACTGCATTTGCCCCAGCACCGCATCGATGTTGCTACTATTTGCCGCAGGCAGTGTGGTGGGTAATGCGAATAAAAACTGCTGTTCGTCAATGTCATGCAACGCTTGATTGGTGGTACTGATTGCCATATTCAGCCCATTATAGTCACCATGCCCAACTTCTTTAATCGTGCGAAGTAACGCCTTGGCACGATGCTGGGCGATTAACGCACGTTCCAGCTGTTGCAAGGGTTGCTGTGTGGGTAACAAGGTGGTGACATCATCGGTAATGGCGGTCTGTATGGGCTTAGATTGACTAGGGTCACGCACCGCAGGGGCTGGTGGTTTGATAGTTGGATCACCACTGAACTCAGTCAACGTGATATTGGCATCAATAATCAGCGGTCTGCCGTTGTCCGCCGTTTGGCTAAATGTCACATCGATGTCGTCTAGCGTGACATAGCCCTCGTATTTGAGATAGTCAAACACCAATGCGACAGGTAGCCCAGCATTTAGTACATTTTGTAGGCTTTCAAGCACCGTAGCAGGGTCGCAAAATAGATAATGCAGTTTGAGTTGCAACCGCCATTCATTCAAGTTTGCCCCAATGCGTTGACGGCTTGGCTTACCCAATGCCTTGTCATGCTGGGCAAAGTTTTGGCTAAATTTTGCCCCCACACCTTGCAAAATACGGGTTTGTTTTAATTGAATATCGCCAAGATTGGTAATCAAGCAAATGCCCTCCGTCCACGGTCACGCTCGACACGCTCCAGCATTGCCAAAAACTCGCGGTAACCCGCTTGCAAGCCTTGTTGCACCTGTCCCGACACATCGCCACCGCCACCATTAACATGAATGGTTGGGCTAAAGTGAATCGTCCCTGTACCCATGCCCCCTGTCACACTTTGGCGACCTAGCACTTTGTTAGAGTACTCGGTCTGTGATAGACGTTTTGCCATTGCATCGCTGGCTTTTACTGCCGTCGGCGTTTGTTGTCCGATACCGATAGCCACCCCTTCAGCGATATTACGACCAAAGCCCATAAATACCCGTGACGGTGAGCGAATCCCAAGCTTACTGGCAAAAAATGATGACACCGTATTTGCCATCTCACTCATTTTGGCTTTGAGTTCGCCAAACTTGGCAGTAATGCCACCAATCAAGCCTTGAATCATATTAACGCCATAGGTTCTAAACCGTGCTGGCAATCCCCCAAGATAACCCATCACCGCAGCAAATGCCGATGTAAAATACTGAATCGGGTGGAAGTTGGCGATGACCGCTTTGATAGCATTCATCGCATTGGTGGCGGTGGTTTTGATACCCGTCCAAAGTTCAATAAAAAATGCTTTGATAGGCGACCAGTTACGATAAATCAGCACCGCTGCTGTGATAAGTAGCCCTATAGCGAGCCCCAACGGATTCGCCATCAAGATAATCCGCAACGCTTGAAATGCCGTACCAATCAAGCGTAAGCCACTAGCAAATCGTGCCGCCATTGGGGCAAACCGCCCCAATATCGCCATACCACGCAACACCGCAACGCCAGCACGCAGACGGTTGAATAATGTCACCGCACTGGCTATCGGCTTGACGACCGACAACACCGCAAAACTCATCCCCCAAAACGCCACTTTAGCAACGAGCAAGCCACCCACGATTTTGACGATACTTGCCACCAGTTGTGGATTTTGTTTCGCCCAGTTGCCAAAGGCTTGCATTAAAGGCAATAGAGCGTTCATCGTTTGTGTGATAGCAGGTAGTAAAGCTTTACCTATTGATATCCCCACATCTGCAAAATTATTTTTGGCTTTCTTAAATTGTTCTATCGGAGAATTCATCCTTGTTTTAAAATCTTGTCCAATGATATCTTGTCCGCCTTGCCCCGCTTTCAACGTACCTTGATAAATTTCGTTGTATTTATCTTTGTTGTTTAGATAAGATTTCACGAAACTCATCGCTTGCATATCTTGGAACAATTCACCTAATTTATACTGGTCTTGCACTCGTTGTAGGGCTTGCTCCCTTTCGGTTTTATCCTTGATATTCATTGCGTTGGTAAATTCTTTAGCAGCCTGTGGCGATTTTTTACCAATGTAAGTTTCAATACTACTCATCATGGCTTGCATAGGCGTAAAGCCGTTTGCTACCATAGATTGCATATTACCTTTTAGGTCAACTCCTGCCTTAGTAAAATCTCTAAGCGTATCACCCGCAAAAAGTTTACTTTGAAAGTTTTTAAAGTTATTAGCCGCTTCATCAGCACTGCCTGCACCCATGCGAGCAACTTGAAAGCTTGCCCCAATTTCAGCAGTTGCAATCCTACTATCGATACCTTTGTAATATTGAGCAAACTCTGGCATCCACTTTGCCATTGAATCAATCTCAAAACTACCTGCCTTACCTGCATAAGCAAGCATATTTAAATGACTTCTCGCCTCATTTGCCTTAACGCCCATTTGATTGGAAAACGTCGATAATAAATTTCCGCTATCTTGCATTCCTACACGCTGAGATGTGGCAAACTCACTGATAATAGGCGTGAATGATTGAAGCTCTTTTACGTCCTGAATACCATTTGAAACTAAAACTCTCAAACCCTCATTGACATCATTAGTAGTCTGGTTATACCGAATAGCATTTTCACGAACTACAGTACCCAAAGACGCTTGTTGTTGGCTATTTAAATTTGCAGTAATACCAATATCAATGATTTGGTCTTGGAACTGTGCCGCCTGTTTAACCGCCATGCCAACAGGCATAGCAAAGGCAGTCAATTGAGCGGTGCTAGACACAAAATTCGCCCCAGCACGGCTGTGTAATTCATTGATTTGCCGACCACGCTCAATCGACTGATTCAAGCGATTTTGGGCAGACGTAACACGGTTAATCGCCTGTCCAATACGGTCATACTGTTGCTGCATTCGCCCAAGGTCAGCATGGGGGCGAGTCATTGATTGAGACATGATAGTGCCTAACCGCTGTTGCCGAGCGGTTAGTTGTTGCGCTGTCCTATCCATACGGCTCAAGTCATTATTCAAGCCGTTTAATGCACGCCCAAGGCTACCGTCAACAACCGCCCCAATGCGTACAAACAAATTCATATCAGCCACTAGTTTTCATCGCCTTATTTTGAGCTTCGATTTGAGCATTTGCTTCATCCACCCAACCAAGAAAATCATCAATAAGCATATCGTCAATCTCACTTGGCTGGATATGAAACCACTTAGCCAGCAGTCCCTGCAGACTCTGCCACTTGTCCTGCGGTATGACTAAAATTAAGTTGTTGAAATCGACTGCGTACCGCCGTGTAGTCAATCATCATCATCTCATCCAAGTCTTCGACCACAAGGTCACACGCCATCGCCACCATGATGGTTTCGGTTTCGGCATCATCACCGCCACCTTGCTTTTGAGCGTTTTTCATTTGACGCACGTTGATGGGTTTGACATGAATTTGTTCGATGGGTACACCTGCCGCTGTGGTGAATGGGTTTTGCAGTTTGATAGGGGTTAGTATTTGTGGGATTGGGGTTTGTTTTGACATAAAAAAATCCTTAACCGTTGATGTTAAGGACAAGGATAAAGGTTACGACAATTTTGTGATTTTATGCTGATTTAAGGGTTATATATCTCGTTTACATACCCAAATTCTCACGATACTCTTTTAGCACATCTTCCCCATTAAACTTCAAGATATTGGCAAGTGGGTCGTACTCAATCACCTCATTACCATCAAAAATCTGCTTAAAATAAGTACAGTTAAAATCATACTCAGCATCCACATTTTTAAGCTGCTCAAACTTACCTGTCGGAAAGTTCTTGAAGTTCACCGTCATGAATGTCACCAGCGGTACTTGCCGTACAATGCCTTGATTGGTATGCACCTGCACATTGCTACGCAGTTGTAGCTGTTGCGACTTAAACGGCGTAATGCCTTTGGCGATTTGGGGGTACATACTGTTAAACTTCATCTTGCCTTCGAGTTTATCCACCCCCGTGGTCGGCAAGTCCATCTTACCCACCATGCCCATCGCCTTAAACTCTTCAAAGATAAACTTGATATCAGGCATATCCACCGATTCAACCTTGCCGAGCATATTATTACCGTTCAAGTAAGTATTGGCTTGGGTGATTTTATGCACTTCAATTGCGTTGGTCGCCATTACACGCCTCCCATGTTCACAGATTTAAGATTGAGTAAGTATTCACCCGTCACTTCACGCTCATAGGTGATACGTTCCATCGGGAAGATTGGCGTAAACTTATAGCCAATGGCAATCTGCCCATTCGCCAATTGCACCACTGGATTGCGAGCCGTATCAAAGAATACCTTACCATCGACCACCGCCCCACGCATAACGAGCAGACGGATATATTCATTGGCAAACTCAACCATGCTATCAATCTGAGCTTGCTTGATATCACTATCCACGAACGGTAGGCTTGACTGGTGCAATGATTCTTCAATCATATCCTTGGTGCGTTGCACCTGCTCAAAGTTCTCATAGCGGTTATCCACAGGATAGGCGGCGGTGCGATTGCCCCATGTATTGTGGCTTGTGCCATAATCTTTAAAAAACGTACTAATCCCAGCCGAGTTGAGTAGATTCACCTCGCTGTCTTTGTCATCAATGCGAGCGGTTAGCAGACGCTCAAGGCCTAATGTACCAACCGTTGACTTATTGGATGCGCTTGTCCAGTACCCAATTGTACGGTCAACCATCGCTCGGATTCCTGCCCATGCGATGGACGCTGGCTCTAGACGCACGCCGTTGTTGATAGGGTCAAACACTTTGCGGTGTGGATAGCAGATACGCACACGGCTTGATTGGGTTTGGTAGATATCAAGACCTAACGGCATGACATTACCACGGCTTGCGACCGCCTCAGTCGGTTTTAACCCCAGTGGCAAATCCACATACGCCACGGCTTTAAGACGATTTGCCATTGCCTCTAACGCCCCTGCCACCGCAGGGATACTGCTAAAGTTAGGTGCAATCAAGATTTTGGCATCGAATCCATAAATCCCATAGCCATCCACAAAATGCTGGATACCTGTGCGTTTGCCATCATCCAGTGTTGTACCAATCAGACTGGCAACGTCAGCGGTACTACCGACATTGATGATCATCACCATACCAGCCCCTTGTTCACGCAGTGACTTAAGTGCAGCAGGGATAGTGTGGTTGCTGGTAATTTGTCCAAACTTAGCATCATCGGTTGAGTTCAGGCACAGGGTTAATTCGTTGACTGCCCCTTGGGGTGCAGTACCGACAAGCCCAATGACACCTGATTTGACTTCACGTACTGAATACGTGCCATGTTTGATGTCAATGGTCTCGACACCGTGTAAAAAATCAGTCATGTTGTTTTCCTTTTATTATTCACCAATAAAATAATTATAAGCACAACTATGGACAGTTACATCGTGTCCCCATTGCTCTTTGGTGAAGTCAATCGCATTGGCTGGTAGGTTATCAATAACCTTAAATGTCATCGTACAATCAACTGCACCGACATCTGGCGTATCGTATTGTTTGCCGCTTATCGTTACTGTTGTCCCAGTAGGCATTTCATCAAACGTATCTAAATCATTAGGTGAATAATTAAACCAAGCACCTGCCCCCAACTGTCGCATTAAGTCAACGCCACTATAAAGAAGTAAATATTTAGCGATAGACTCAGCTGTGTTAACAGCACCAATCTCATTTCTACTCCATGAGATATCAGCGAATCCGTCATTACCATTATGATTCAAGATTTTTTCGCCATTTACCTCAATGACCACACGCAGAATCACCGTATCTTTATCAGCAGGGATTACCACTTTTGGGATAAAACTTAACGACGTTGGAATACAACCGATGGGTGCTTGTAACAACGCCACATCCACCAAGCGATTGGCATATTCATTATCATCATGCTGCACAGGGTATGGATTCTCGGTAGGTTGCCACACCGTCACTTGGTCAGACTCACTAAACCCCGTCACACAGCCGTGATACTCATAACTACTCATGATTTTTCCTTTTAAATGTCAGTTATAGGCAGACTTTGTACCAGTACCAACTCAGTGGCAAAGTCCACCCCATACAGCCACAGCCCTGCCTCATGACTATCAAAAAAATCTTTGACAGGGAACAAAGGCTTGGTAGCGTTTACAGGCGTATGCCCACTTAGCATGGCAAGCACCCAGTCAACAATCGGCACAGCCCCATACCTGTCGTGTAGATTGCGAGCCACGATGGTCACCGTATAGACTTGCTCGCGGGGACGGATTATGGCTTGGATATCATCATGCTTGGGGTAGTTGGAGCGTGCATAGTTGACCAGCAACGCCCCATTGGCATGATTAAGCCGATAGCTTGCTGGCTTTTCAGGGTAATACTCCACCGCAAGCGTATTGCCGACTTGCTCTTTGAGCTTGGTGACCATGTCATCAATCACTAGCTTGGTAAGACTAATTTGGGGCATTGGCATTAGTAGCTGTCCAATAAATCATTGTTAAAAAGCGATTGATTATTACGACTGGGGCGTACCCGTACTTGAAACTCTGGCACATCCGCCACGATTTGCCCTTGGTTTGGCATGTTGGCTGGTATGCCAATACTGACTTTGCCATCTCGGATATTCTCAAGATTTTTCACTGCTACCTTACGCCCTTCCACCACCGCAGGGGGCAAATCAAACCCTTCAGGACGGCGTTCATACAGCATATAGCGAGCGATTTGCTTGGCAGATTGTTTCACCAAAGTCGGGGTAGTGGCAAACGGCAAGGTGTAACGGTTACGCAAATAACCGTCCACCTCTTCACAGGCTTCACCGATGATGGTATTGATTAACGCTACATCAATTTCACCTTGTTCAAGACTTGGATTATCATTGGACAATTCCAACATGACATGGTTTGGTACAAGCGTTTTGAGTTCATCAAGGGTGAAATATACCATTACTGATTACCTGCTTTATCTTGCGACTTTGCCATATCATCCGCTGTCAATAATGCTTCAAGGTCAGCATTTTTGGCAGCGGCATCGTGAGTGATACCACGCTTGTCCAATTCAGCGTTGAGTTCAGCCTTAGTCAGTTTGCTATAGTCCACAACTGTGGCAACTGGCAAATCAACAGGCTCAGCTTCGAGTGTTGCTGGCTTAGGGGATTGTTCGGCTGGCTGTTCCGTTGGCTGTTCAGGGTGCGTGACCGTTTGGTCTGCCAGTTGCGGTTTATCCGTTGGCAAGTCTTCTGCCACAGGGGCAACCGTGTTTTCAGCTTTGGCAAGGTCAGCTTGAGCGTTGGCTTGAGCGATTTCGTTATCCGTTGCAGTACGCACATAGCCTGCTTTTTCCAAAAATAGTTTGGCGTTACTGTTTAGCGTGACCAAGTCACCTTCTTTGTAGTCCTTGCCATCATGGCGGATTGCTGATAAGGCAATGCAAGCTACGGTGGCGATTGAGATATTGCGGTTTTGCATGATGTTTCCTTTTTAAAACGACTTTGACCGAGAAGTTCTATGGATCTTGTAAGGTGCGTTTCACGCACCACATACGATTGTTTATTCAAAGGTGCGTAGAACGCACCCTACCTAATGGTGAAAAAATTACGCCACGTTACTCATCAGATACCCTGCATGAATCCCTGCAATCACAGGCACACGCTCATGGGTGACAGGATAAAAGTAGGTCTTGGCGTTGTTATCGTAGTAGTTTGGTTCGGCATACGGATGACCTTCCATGCTATAGGTATAACCAAACGCAGGCATTTCTTTATCCAGTTCAGCTGCCGTTGGCGTATATGCAAGCACCGCATCATTGCCCCACACATCGACTACTTTATTTTCGATGTCATCCCATTTCACTGCTTTACCCACCACCACATTGTCAATCTCGAACAAATCAGCGAGCATGGCAGCGGTAATGGCTTTGCCGTCTGCGGTGATGGTTAGACGTTTGGCGATAGCAGGGTGGTCTTTTAGTGCCTTAAAAGCAGCAGGTGACAACACCAGTGTGTTCGGGTCAGTACCACAGCTTTGACGGATGACCTCTTTGCCTTTTTCGATATCACCGACAGGGTTAGAGCTTGGGTCAGTCCATTGGCTTGTGCCTGACATGGCGACTTTGTTACTGGCAGGATAGTTGTTGGGGTCACGAGCGATATTGGCTTGTTGCACCTCAAGCGGTAGCATGATGCCACGCATGGCTTTATTGACGGCACGCACGCCCAGTTTGATAGACGGTGCGGTTTGTTCAGCATCACGCAAGTCTTCACGTGGCACTTTACCCTCTAGGCTGTGTAGCTCAAGGGCATACGGCTGACCTTCGTAGCCGATATCAATACGTTTGGTGTTGCTACCTTTGGCACGCTGGGTTTGATAGACGATGAAGTCACGCTCAGTGAACATTACTACCTTGCCACCTGAGCGAGTAACAGGCACGGTTGGGAATAAATAACGACCCACGTTTTCAGCAAGCACAAAGCCTTGCACCACGGTGGTCAATACTTGGTCGATAACGACATTAGCCATAAATTTTCCTTTATTGGTAGGGGCGTACCCGATACGCCTAAAAATGGGTTTTCAAAAAGGGCGTAAGGATTACGCCCCTAAAAATCAGATTAACGAATTAGCACTTCGGCATGACCATTTGGGTTAGCGTCATACAACACCACGCCCAGCAGTTTGCTCACATTGGTGGCATAGGTATTGGCAGAGACGATTTGCAATACACCGCCATCAATAATCACCAAATCACCTTGTTTGACCGCACCCACCGCAATCCCTGCCAAGTTCATACTGGCAGTACCGATAACAGTGATGGCGACCATCTCACCTTGCTTGGCATCGGCTTGTGTTACCCCAATCGGTGCTTCACCTGTGGCGACCAGTCCGCCAGTAGCGGTTACCCATGTGCCTTTTGGCGTATCTTGGGCAACTTTGACGGGTAGGTTTAATAAGGCGATGGCTTGGGTTGCATTGCTGTTATAGTTTTGGCTTGGCATCATTAACCTCCAAGTGCAATCGCTGCAGTGACATAATCGACTTTATTTGCCTCAGCATACGCTAAGATTTCTTGATGTTTTGCCATGCTGTCGCTATCGACCTGTGTGCCTGACGGTACATTCACCTCAAAGTTTGCAGGTTTGGCAGGTTTACCAGCCGATTCGCTAAATAAATAGCTAAATGCCTTACCATCGGTGGCACTCAGTTTATCTTTGACCGCTTGAGCCAATGGCTTTTTAGCATCACCTTCACCAAACTCGACAGGAGCATTTCGGCTATCACGGTCAAGTGCATCCAAGATTGCTGATACCAGCGTGGTATCTTTTGGGGTGATTTTGCCGTCATTGGCTAGGCTTTCAGCAAAGTCGGCATTGGATTTTTGGGCAGCCTCAATTTGGGCATTACGCTCGGCTTGTTCTTTGTCTGCCAGTTGCTTTTGTAATTCAGCAATTTTGGCATCTTTGTCATCTGTTGCAGGGGCGACAGGTGCAGAAGTTGTTGGTGTTTGGGTCGTCACGTTTACGTCCTTTGGTTGTGGTTCAGTTTTAGGTGGGGTTTGATGGTCAGTATAGGGTTGTGCGATTTGCACAGTTGGCGTTTGGCTATCTTCACCAAACAAAAACGCCTTAAAGCCTTTGACGAATTTGTCAAATCCCGAAGCGGTCATCTCATCCAAATGCGTCGCCGTCGACGCATTTGCTTGTTTGTCATCAGCTTCGCTAAAATCAAAAGTGAGCGTGACCGCATCGTCCTGTTCACTAAACTCCACAGGTGACAAGCCTTTAATCGCAGGCGGCTCTGCTCCCAAGAATCCGACATGGCGCAGGTAATACACGCCTTTGACAGGGTTGTTGGGTGAGTTTGGTGGATAAAAAGAAGCCGATACTTTTTTGTACGAGCCAGCTTTGACTTGTTCTGAGAACTCAGTATTGACTTGCTCAGGGGTGGCGTACAAATTGCCATTATTTGCTGACAGATTCTGCACCCAGCCATAAGCAGGGGCATCAGTTTTTGGGTGACCAACGACGATTGGGGCTTGGTGGATATCAGGGTTATAGGCAGATACCGCCATTGCTAGGTCAGCTTCGCTAAAGGTGAGTGTTTGACCGTGGCTGTCGGTATGTGTACCAGTTTTAAAGATATGAATGGGTTTCATCGCTTTCCTTTGATAAAAGGTTTTTCATAGTAGCGATGATAAGGTTTGTGCTTGGGATTTGATTTTAGGGTGATTTAAGGATTGTTTGGCTATTTGATTGATAAAATGAAACGTCATTGCATGACGTGGAATAGATGGTTAGCATTGACGTTCACTAGGGGTTTTGACGCACAATAACGATATCGTTATCAACAATAGGAGTTATCATGTCCGACGTCACCGCACCTAGTATCAAAAGTAATGCCACTTTGATAGGCTCTATCGACTTAAATCATCACAATAGCATACCTTTGTTTATCCATACATTGTCAGCTGGCACACCTTGTCCTGCCAGTGATGATATTGACCGCATGGTGGATTTGAATAAGTTATGTGTCAAACACCCAACGGATACGGTACTGTACCGTACAGGGGGTCAGTCGATGAAAGATAAGGGAATTTTCGATGGCGATTTACTGGTGGTGGACAAGTCGATTGAGCCACGCAGTGGTTTGATTGTGGCAGCGGATTATTTTGGTGAGACGTTGGTTAAAGAGTTATTGATAGATGATGATGGGGTTACTTTGATTCCACATAATAGAGATTTTGAGGATTTGTTGATTGAGTGTCCTGAGTATTTTAAGATTGTGGGTGTGGTGACGTGGGTGTTAAGTCGTCGGTTCTAGACGTTTAGCAAGGCGTTTAAAAACGTTCATAAACGCCTTGTAAGATTAAAATGCTATCAATGTACCATTTGCCACAAAAACCGCTTAAAATGCAATTTTAGGCGGTTTTTTTGATTTCATTATTATTAGAGGTTTAAATGGATTTTATAAAATCAGTTTTAAATAAAATATGGTCAGCAAGATATTCGCTTTCCAAAATTGAAGTTTGGCTAACTTGTGCATGGCTTGTTCTGAGTATTGTGATTTTTTACTTTTATTACTCTCATCCAAGCTCTAAAGATGACCATATCTCTATAGGGGAGATTGGTTCATTTTTGGCAGGGGTATTTGCTCCTGTAGCTTGGTACTGGTTTTATCTTAGTTATAAGATTCAAACTGAAGAATTACGACTACAACGTCAAGAATTAGCAGATTCCGTAATAGCTCAACAAGGTTCTGAAGAAGCGTTAAAACAACAATACGAAACTATGAAAGAACAATCAGAAGCATTGAAAGAACAGCTTGCTATAACAACTAAACAATGGAATGTTTTTCTTGCAGAAAAAGAAAAAAGCAAACCTAGTTTTATTATTCGTACAAGCAGTTTACGTTATCGTTTCATCGATACTGATACACTTAACACAAAATTACCCCCATCGCTATATGACATTATGAATAGTGATTTCAAGCTCACTGAACCTAAAGAATCTGATTTAAAAACAAATGAACCTATATTTGGAATAACTTTATATCTTAACATTCTAAACACTGCTGGTGATTGTAAAGTCAAATTTGCAAGTCTTTATGATGACTTCGATTGTTTGAAAGGTTACATCCCTAGTTACAACATGAACCCCGATGAATTTCAATTTAATATTGATTATATTTCTCCAAATAAAGAAGTGGTTGATAAAGGGAAATTCAAAGGTAGCAAAGAAGACAATATCTTTGATGGCTTAGTTATAAAAATCTATTACAGTATAAGCAATACTTCAAATATTGATTCTTATCGATTAGATTATCACCCAGTAGATAATTATTACACAATCGAGAAAATATCTGCTTAACCCTGTTGCCAATAATCCGTAACCATCCTTTCTAGCACAGGCAAATCCCTAGCCCCAATCCCAAGAAACGGACGGGCAGGAATCGTCCCCCACGGTATAGGGTGACCCCGTCTATCACGCCCAAATGCCCCTTGCGCCGCCCCAAAATGCTGCGTCTTGGCATACACCATATTCGTCCCCACCGTCACAGACGCACTTGCCACCTCATAATGGATTGACCCCATCAAGCTATGTGTCAGTATTAAAGGACGTTTGCTCATGATACGATTCACGCCACGAGCATTGATGCGTCCATCTTGGCGATGGTGGCTATTGCCAAGCAGACGAGCAAAGGTTACAGGGCTATTGGCAGCCCAACGCTCGCCATCGGGACTGGTGCTACGCTCAAAGTTTTGTAGGGTGCTGTTCGTCATATACTCACCCATGCTAGATAGCAAAGGCGTTAAGTTATGTCCACGCTCGGCAAGTCTTAGTAGCTGATTGCGTACTACATCCGCCCCTTGTATGTCGACTGTTATCATACTTCGCCCTGATGCTCAATCTGTGGCTCAATGCCTTGTTTGACTAGGCTGTCAATCAGTGCAGCAGCGATGGCTTTACTGTACTTACTATAATCAGGTCGCCATGTACTGCCCACCGCATGACCCCAGCCGTCATCCGCCCCATCAAAGCTAGGCGTTTTGCCCACACTCAGATTTTGTCTATCCATATCAGACCGACTCAGGGTGATGACATAACAGTGGCAGCCCCAGCCATTGGGTGGATAATTGACCCGCCACCAGCTATCATCGGCAGGCAACACGAGATTATTCAGCCGTTTATGATTAATCCGTGGGTTTTCGATGGTAACATGGCGATACTGCCAGTATGGACGCAATTTAAGCATGGTAGGGTCGGTCATCTGTTGCCAGCGACCTGCCGCATGACTGGTGCGTAAGTTGGTGCTATAGATGATTTGGGTACGCCACGCTTTGCCCTCGGCGGTGTCCGAGCCTGTCCAACCTGTCCAACCACGCTTGGTGACAATCTCATCAAAACGCCCCCGAAACTGCCCAATGCTTTCACCGTCAGTAATGGCTTTTTGCACCGCCTCATACAAGTCTTGCAGTAGGTCAGCTTTCATCGCCCCTGCCACCACGAATGCCTTATCGTGTTGGGCAGCGGTCAAGTCCTTATAACTTTGCGTTGGCAGTCGCACTTTTTGGGCAAAAAACGCCACCTGCTCTTTAAACGGCAAATCAAAGGCGGCTTGTACTTTAGGTAGTTCTTTTGATAAATCAGCCATCAGATTCTACTTTCACCTCAGCCATGCCTGCCAAATGTCCTGCCATCAGCCCCATCTGCACCACATCCACCAGTTTATCCGTGGGTAGCTCGCTAAACTCATGGGCGATTAAGTTTGGCAAGGCTTCAAGGCTTGGGGCATTATCGACTAGGTGCTTGAGCCGTAACAGCCAGTCATTAATCATCGGTTGGGTATCGCTTGCCAATTGAGCCGTGGTGTCATTGGCGTAATCCCTACGGGCAGGGGCAAACTCACTAAACGCGAGATTATTTTTTGTCGTTGTTTTGGCGGTAGCAGGCTGTGCGGTGACTTCGATTTCATCCTCAGCAAAGCCCAGATGACGGGTATAAAACGGCTTTAGCACCGTTGCCCCTGCTTGGCTTGCCTTGACTGCCAAATCAGCGAGCATGGTTGTTTCGTCATTCTCTTCCCACATTGACCACACAGGCATGGTTTCATGCTCACCGATGTTCAGGCGTACCACATAGCTTAGTAAATCATTAATCGCTTCAGCAATCATCTCACCATCGGCATCACGGATGTCTTCAGTGACTTCCAGCCCGACTTGGGCGGACGCATTGGTGCTGTTAGCTTCACTCGATTGATTTTGCCCCAGTAGTGCCGTGTTGATTTCGCCACGGCAGTATTTAAGCAGACGTTCAAACATATCCGCCGTTGCCCCTTTGCCAGCCGCTTCTAGAATTTCCACCGAGCCATCATTGGGAATTGCCGCCACGCCATCTTGAGCCAATGTCTCTAGGCTATCAAGGATGGCATTAATTTCAGGTGCAGGGGTCTGCCGTGGGTGTTTACCGACAATAAAAGCTTGACCGTATTTATCGGCAAAGCGTAGCCAAAACTTGAGTCCACCTTTGCGAAACACCGCCATCCAGTACACGGCGGCAAGGTCAGCCACGCCATACGGATTGTCAAAGGTGGCATCATTACGAGCCAAGACAAATTTCATCTCAGGCACAGGCTCTAGGTTAAGTTGGTTCGCCCCCTTAAAACATAGGCGGTTGTCATTATCAAAACCGAACCATTCAGGCGGTTTGCCAATCACTTTTGACGGTAGCCACAGTCCCCCATTATTACGGTCTTTTTCCCAATACACTTCGGCAGGGCTATAGCCAAACCAAGCGGCATTGTGCAATTCACGGATGAGCGAGCGCAGATTGATACGTCCTAGCACCTGTTCACACAGAGCCATGACTTTATCGCTGGCAGCGCCTTGAGTGAGTCCATATTCAAGTTTGACCACTGCCGAGCGACGTCGTCGAGTCGCCCCTTTGATAGCGGTATCATTCATGATATCTCGATACACTTCGATATCTTTGTTAAGGCGTTTAAGCACAGGGTCAGGATTTGGCAGTGAGAGCATCATGCCACCAAAGCTAAACTGCACTCGCTCACGGCTCGCTATCTCTTGGGCGATGGCGGTACTGGTATCGGTTGGCAATCGGTTCGCCATCAATCATATCCTTTTATTATTCGTTTAAATCGTTGCACAAAGCCTTTATTAGCGGTTGGGTTGTAGTCTTTTTCACCAGCATTCAATGAGCGAGATTGAATAATCAACTCACCATTATTAAGATTGCGTTGGGCGTAGTGCATCAGAGCGAGAGCAATCCCAGTATCGCCATGGCGTTTTTGTTTGTCCTCACCCTTGTTTTTGGTTGCTGGTAGTTTGGGTACACCGCCAATGACTTCAAAGGCAAAGAGGTCAGACAAAATATTTTCGTGCTGTGGAATATCGGTGAGCATTCCATCTTCTAATGCCGCCTTGAACGGTGGCATGTTGAGCGAGTACCATGCTTGTGATAGCTTAATCATCTCAACTCGTGACGAGCCGTAGCGTTGCCATGCTTTTTCGGCATTTGCCGCACCAATACCACCAGCATCCATCGCCATGCCCATCAGACGAATGCTATCGCAGATATAGTTGAGTACCTGCTCTTGCTGACTGAAGGGGATGTTATGTAGTTCAACGATAAAGGCAGTGCGTAGCTGTAGTCGCTCGGTCTCAAATCCTACAGGGTATGCAGTTCTATCGCCATTTCGCCCGTAGTCTGCTCCCACGTAGCACTTAGCGTCTTGGGGCATACTGGCAAGAATTAAATCAAGGTTATCGTGACACCACGTTTGGCAGTCCAGCTCACGCAGGTAGTCCGGCAATAGATTGAACTCATCTTTTTTCTCATAGATGATATAGGGCGTAGCAAGGCTCATGCAGCTTTGGATTAATGCCCGAGATAAATATTTACCACCACTGGCTTTGGGAATACAGTTCAGCTCTTCATCCACGTTATCGGCATAGATATCACGGATACTGTTTGCCCATTCAATCTCGCCCTCTGCCGACCACGTCTTACCCGTTTTTAGACAAATTCGCTGGTATAACCCTTGCTCAAGGGCTTCATCAAAGGTACATTCATGTAGCGTGTACGGTTTACGCCCCGCCTTTACGTCTTCGATAAGTACATTAAACGGATTTGCCACGCCATTGTGCGTTGAGATAATCCGCACACAACCGCCCCAAATCAGCAGGGCAAACGCTGCCTTAAGTAGCTCCGCTAGGTTGTCATGGAACGCTGCCTCATCGATGACCACACGCCCTTGTTTACCACGCAAGTTACGAGGGGCAGACGATAGAGCCGTGACCCGAAAGCCACTGGCAAACTTGACGGTATAGGCAAGGATGGATTTTTTCTCATCGCCATCGTCAAAGACTTCCTCATGCTCTTCGATTTCCCCAGCCACAAGGTTATAGTATTTTGCCCAGTCCGCCACATCACGGATAAACTCTATCGCCATGTCTTTGGTATAGCCGATATACCAAGTGTCCTGCCCATTAATGCGAGACGCTTCAAGGGCGGATTCGCCAGCCTCTGCCCATGAGCCACCGATACGCCGTGATTTGACAAAGATTTTGACAGGCGACTGGTCAGCAACCCATTTTTGCTGATAGGGTAATAGAACGCTGGGTGTACCTGCGGTAGGTTGAACAATGGGCATTTGTTTCAATCTGCAATCCCCAAGATTTTTGCACGGATTAAGTCCGCCGTTTCATCCGACAGCCCACCCGTTTTGACGATGGTTTCCACTTCTTTGGCTGCCATTTCGGCTTTTTCTCGTACATCAATAGCGTGTTGTTTTTGCAGTACCGAAGCCTTAACGATTTCAGCAATGCCTTTACCGGCTTTAGCCAGCATGCCAATGCGTACCATCGGGTCAGTGTTACTGTCCTCATCTTCTGTGGCGTTTTGCAAGTCAATAAAGGCGTTAAATAACTCAGTTTGCACCATCGACATCACAGCTTGTGAACGGGCGTCACTGTCATCAGGGCTGGCCTCAGCGATCATAATTGCCGCTTGGGTGGAAGCTTGCACCGCAGCTAATTTACGCTCCAGTTTTTGCCCATAACGATGGATGGATGATTTGCCAATCTCATATCCCAAGTCTTGTAGCCATTGTGCCAAATCGACATAGCCATTAAAGCCATTCTCAAACAGCTTGTCGTCAAGCATTTTTTTATGCTCAGGGCTTAGGCGGTCAATCGCTGTTTCACGTCCCATGAATGCCCCTTAACGCATAATGAGTACAGTTGTAACTACATAGCCAACAACAAATCCGACCACGCAACCGCCAAGGAAAACACCTACATATTCCATAATTATCTCCTAACCATTCCAATATTTGACAGGACGTGCAATCCCCGCATGACAGTCCACGGTATATTCCACCACGTCCACGCCAAGGCTAGTCAGGCAGCTATGCCAGTTACCCTGCGGCTTTTTATCAATTTTGACCAGTTGTCGCTGTTCTAGGTAATCAAGCTGTTGGTGGATTTCGTTGGCCGTGGTGTCCGCATAGATAGAGCGCATCACATCAAGCAGCAACACATCTAACGCCCCAATTGGACGGGCTTTATCAAGGGCATTCATCAAGTGCCAGCGCATAGCCTCACGGCGAGTTTTTAATAGGTCAATGCTCATTTGTTATTCCTAGCTTTTATCTTTGGCAAAATTCGTCAAGGTTGTTTGTACCGCATCAATTTTCGCCTCGACCACGGTAAACGAACGGACAAAGTCCTCTTTGGCGACATACTCACGGGGCAGGTCAGCTTTGAGCATAAGTAGGTCACGGTCGAGCTTTCGGATGGCTTCCGACTCTTTACTCATGTTCTCATTAACCTTGGCGATTTCAGCTTTTAACCCATCGTCACGGTCTTTAAGCGACCCTTCAATGCGAGAGAAAAACCCCTTGCCCGCCCCGAAGATTGATCCGCCGATGGTGATAGCGAGCATAATGGCTTGATAGCCTTCTAGCTCCAATGTCATCATTCACCACCTTCAGAACCATCTACAGCGCTGTCATTTGCTGTCGTAACCTTGGTACCGATGTTGTCAATCGGCTTATTGGTGTATAGTCGCAGAATGGCATTACCCAGTGCCACTGCATTGACCAGTACCGCATAGTTTTCAGCGGTCATGGACTGTTGTAGGGCAGGGACAGCCGCCGTGATAGCCGTTGCTACCAGCACCAAGCTGTTAAAGCCAATGGTCTTTGATTGCCACCAAGGTTTGGCTTGGGGCTTAGATGGTATGGGTTGGCTTGGTTGGTTTTGGTCATTCATCATTGTACCCCTGCCACATATTGTGTTTTGCCACCCACTTTTTTGGCAGTTAAGATTTGTCCACGCTGGTTACCGGTGCGATTTTTATAGCCGATATGTACCCAAGCAGATGACGAGTCAGGAAACTCAAGTATTAACTGGTCGAACTTGATACCATTTTTAGGCAAAGCATCAGCAAGGAATTTTACAATTTGGCGTGGGTTGCCAAAACTTGGTGCAGTAAAGTCAATGGCAAAACCAGCACTATGAGCCGATGTTTTACTACCGCCCACGGCGTTGTTGACTGCCAGTGAGCGGTAACCACTATTGATATGCACAGGTTTATCCAATAGCTTACGCATGGGTTGCCATAGGTTAGTGCACGCTTCAATAAGATTTTGCTTGTGTTGTTCTGTTGGGGTATTTGGCAAGTTTAGTCGCATAGCAGTGTTGCTATGGATAAGTTCTGAGTACCAAAAATCAGGGGTAACTTTGAAGTCTTGATTACTGGGCATAAAAAAAGTCCATCTGTTTAGATGGACTTAGCATAAAGTTATGAAGGGCTATTTTATTTTATGGTGATTTAAGGATTGAATTTAGAGATTCCATATAAACCAAATCCAAATGCACATCGCAATAGATAAACTCGTCATACAGCAAAATTTAGCAACTCTCATTATAAAATTTCGGTCACTTGGAATTGCTTTATCATATCTTGGCTTTCCTGTTAACATGACTGTTTTTCTTTGAATCTCTATGCCTTTTACAAATCCCATTTCTGTTTTAACATCTTGATATAGAAAAACCGCACCAAAGATAACCCCTATGGCATTAGATATAATGGCAAATTTAATAAGTAGAAGTTGCTCACCTTGAAAGTTTCCTTTAGCTAGTTGAGTTGTCATGACTGAAAAGACACCAGCCGCTATTGCTACTATCCACTTAATCCATTCAAACTCTTTCTTAAGTGATTCATTGATTTTATCGAATGCTTGTAACTCAAGTTTATCTAAATACTCTTTATGAATATCATAATTTTGACAAATAACCTCAAACCCACCTTCTTGGCTCATCAGGTACTCATAGTCTTTTTGTAATTCAGCAAGTTCTTTTTTTGACATATTATTTGTGCTCTAGGAATTTTTAAGTAATTTCATAGTTTCAGATATCAAATTTTTTTGCTCAATTGTCAATTCACGATATAGCAAGACTATTTTATGTTCCTCCTTACTAAGTGCCATTTCAAACATGATTTGCCCCATTAGTTCAGTCTGGCTATCTTCGCCAGTGAGTAGGTAGTTCAAGTTTGCACCAGCGGTGACAAAGGCCTTTAGTACTCGTCCACCTAGTACACTGTCACCACGTTCTAACCGTCCCCATTGAATACGGCTAATTTCGCAGGTATCAGCGATTTGCTGCTGGGTGTAGCCAAGGCGTTTGCGTTCGGATTTGATACGTTGCGGTGTGATAGCCATGAGTTGCAAATTAAGTATAATATGTTATATTGTTACCAGAGCATCTAGAATGCCTAGTGCAATAGAGTACCTAGAGTGCCTAACCCCATCAGTTTACTTTTGGGGTTTTTATTTACATGAAAAAACTAAAAACTTTCCAAAAAATCCAAACACCAAATCCAAAAACTACGATACTGAAAATAAACCCAATTAACATTCCCCATACTTCCGCATTTTCTTGTTTGCGTTGTTCTATTCTACTAATAGGTATATTTTGATTATTAGATGAAGACACCTGCTTATATTGTTTAGGCTTTCTTCTAGAACTTGTTGCTGTATAAGAAACACCAGTACCAGGTATTCCAATCGTCGTTCTAGTGCCATTTTTCCCATAGTTGGTAGTAAATCCTTTTCCACCAATACTTACGCTACTACTTTTTTTTCCTACATTCAGCTTGATACCTGGTGCGACTTTTATTGTTTTTCTAAACCGAAGCCCCATAGCTTACCCCTTATTTTTTCTTACCTTTATGTGCTGGACAGTTCTTACCGCTTCCTCCTGGCAAGCAGTCACACGCACGACCATCACCATCACGGTCTAGACCACGCCAACCTTGTTTTTTCGCATTGTAATGGGCTTGAGCTTGGACTTGATTTTTAAAACTTTTGCAGCTTACACGAGCCATTGCAGGACTTGCCATGAGTGCCGATACCAGTATGACTGTCAAGTATTTTTTCATTTTACGTTCCTTTAAGTTCACTAATTTTCGCCAACAAACTGGCGAGCCGTTTCTATCAAAAGCCGTTGTTGGCTTGCATTCATACTACGAAATAGATTAACTAACTCACTTTCATCATCAACTTTGTCATTGTTAGGGCTAACAATGTGTCCGACAGGTGTTACATTTGAACGCTCACCTGTCAAAATGTAACTAATACTTGCACCAGTTTCGCCAAATTTTTTAAGTGGCTCACCATCCAATCCCTGTTCACCACGTTCATAGCGACCCCATTGCACTCTATGTACGCCACAGATATTGGCAATCTCTTGCTGTGTCAAGCCTAGACGCTTTCTTTCATTTTTGACTCGTTCGCCTCTTGATTTCTTTGAAACTATATTAGTTTCAATATTAGTTACTTTTTGCACGATTACCCCTTGACATGAAACTAAATTAGTTTCATTATATACGCACACCATGAAACATATCCGATAATTTAATGTTCCATAAATTCAACATAAGGATTCTAACACATGACCCAAAAAACCACTACACCCAAACATTCTCAACCGACATCACCCGTCGCCCCAAAAACCCCAGCCGACCAATTTCGTGACAGCCTTAATGCCAAAGGCATGACGCTCAAAGATTGGGCAGAGCAGCGTAACTACAACCCCGAATACTGCAGCCGTGTGCTATGTGGACTGGTCAAAGGCAAACGTGGCTTGGGTCATGAGATTGCAGTGGCAATGGGCATCAAGTCACAAGAACAATCAGCATAAGGACATCACCATGAAAATCAAATTCACTCAGCAAATCAGCGGATTCACCTTGCTTTATCTGTTTGCAAGCATCGTCCTTGGCACACTGTACTTTATCGAAAAAGCTGACAACAGCTATCTTGAACAACGCTACTACCAATGCAGTGGCAAATATTACTAGGAGGCAATCATGGCAAATTCAACACTCAGAGCATTAAAGATTCAAAAATTACTCGCAGGCAAATCATTGACGGGTATGCGACTCAAAGACATCGCCAAAGCCTTAGCAGAGAACGAATCCACCACCTATCGCACTTTACAGGACATGATAGCCGAGGGCTTTGTCATACAGTTCGAGCACAACGACCACTATGCGCTATCTAGTAGCTGTCTAGCTATCGCTACCGCTCACAGTATTGAGATAGGGCAAGCCCAAGACAGGCTTAACAGCATCACTCAACGGGTCACCGCCAACGCCCATCAATTTTTAAACTAAGGAAACCCTGATGACCAACATCACCCATACCCAAAGTACCATAGCCCAGTTAGCCAGTGCTGTTAATGAAAACCAAATGCAACTATCTGAAAAAATTGGCGCATTAAAAGCCACTGCATTTATCAAAAAACTGGTGACTGTCACCGAAATTAAAATGCTTGCCGAACTCAAAGAAACCAAAGAATACAAGGGTTTACAGGTATTTGACCCTGATGGAAAACTGGTGACTGTCACCAGTTGGGAAGACTTTTGCAAAGCGATAGGTCAGAGCCGTGAGCATTTAGATGAAAACATTCGCAATCTTTCTACTTTTGGCGAAGACTTTTTAGAAACCTCACAACGCATGGGGCTAGGCTACCGTGACCTGCGTAAACTCCGCAAACTGCCCGAAGACGAACAACAAGTCATCATCAATGGCGAAGCCGTCAAAGCCGAAGACAAAGAATCCTTAATTGACCTTATCGAAGAAATGAGCGTCAAACACGCCAAAGACAAAGAAGCTTTGCAGAACCAAGCCAAAGCCCTAGAAAAAACCATCAAAGACCTAGAGAGCGAGGCAAGAGCCAAGGACGCCGTCTTAGCCAACAAAGACAAAAAAATCAACGAGCTTGACGGCAAACTCACCGTGCGAAAACAGCCTGACCAATTTAAACAAGTGCAAATCGAAGTCGAACAACACATCAATGACGAACTTGCCCAAGCCAGTGCCTCAGTACTCACAGCGATTAGCCAATTTAACGCCAAAGTCGAGCTACTTACCAGCCAAGCAGGGGAAAACTTTTTACCGCATCTAAAAGACAAAATCCAGCAGGACATCAGCGTTGTCTATAACCGCATCGCTCAAGTTGGCTTTGAGGTGGGTGTGGACTTAGAGATTATGATGAAGCCCGACTGGTTAGACACAGATAGCCAACCTGCCGATATTCCCGATTTTGAATTATCCACTTACACCGAAGCCGATTTAGACAAATAGAGAACCAAATGGATACCGCTACTTTAGACTACTTAAGACAACTTGCCGACAACATCGACAAAGCCAAACATGGTGAGGTTACGCCACTTATCGACAAAGCGGCGGTATTTCTCAACTGCTCCAACAAACAAGTCTATGCCAAACTCAAAGAAGCAGGACTAAGCCGAAAAACAAAATCAGGCACACGCAAACCTAGAGCTGATAAAGGCAAAAGCACTATTACCCGTGAGCAAGCCGAGTTAATTGGTGGCATGATTTTAGTTGCCACCCGTGCCAATGGCAAACGCATCTTGTCGGTCAAAGACGCTGCCGAGATTTTGCGAGCCGATGGCAAACTGCCCGACGTTGACACCACCACCATTTTGCGGGCATTGCGTGCTTATCATTGCCATCCCGACCAGCTTGCCACACCCACAGCTCACACTCAGCAACGTAGCCTACACCCCAACCATGTATGGCAAATTGACGCATCTGTTTGTGTCTTGTTCTACCTGCCTAAAGGCGGCTTGGCGGTCATGGAAGAAAAAGAATTTTATAAAAACAAACCGCAAAACATCAAACGGATTGAGAACGACCGTGTCATTCGCTATGTCATCACCGACCACTACAGCGGGGCGCTTTACCTTGAATACGTCACAGGGGCAGAGTCGAGCGAAAACCTGATTCATGTATTTACCAATGCCATCCAAAAACGTGACGGCAACGACCCTATGCACGGTGTACCCTTTGGACTCGGTATGGACAGAGGCTCTGCCAATATTAGCGGTTTTTTTCTTAACTACCTTGAGCGATTAGGCATTACCCCAATCGTCCACGGCACAGGCAATAGCCGTGCTAAAGGCAGTGTTGAAAAGGCACAGGATATCGTCGAAACTAAGTTTGAAAGCCGATTAACTTTCTTAAACGTCAAATCCATCGACGAACTAAATGCCTACGCAACCAAATGGCGTACCCATTTTAATGCCAACGCTATCCATAGCCGTCATGGTCACACACGTAACCGTATATGGCTCACCATCGAGCGTGAGCAGTTACGCCTAGCTCCAAGCGTTGAGATATGCCGAGAACTGGTTACCACCAAGCCAAAAACCATGAAAGTACGTGGTGACTTGACCGTCACTCACACCATCAAAGGCTATGGCAACCAAGGCTACGACTTGACCCATATTCCACAGATTTACCCACGTGCCGAAGTCGAGATAGTCGTCAATCCTTACCGCGTACCCGACATTGATGTACGTTTTATGGGGCAAGTTTATACCGTTAGTCCAGTTACCACCGACTTTGCAGGCTTTACTATTAATGCCCCTGTCATTGGCGAAACCATCACTGCCAAACCCGATAGCATGGCAGACACCAACCGCAAAGCCATGCTAAAAGCCGCCTACAACGCCGACACCGAAGCCCAAGTGGACAAAGCCCGCAAAGCCAAACAAGCCGCTTATGACGGTGTAGTTAATGCAATGGCAGACGTGGACAACAGCCACCTTGACGGCAACGTGCCAACGGTTATCACCAGAGCAGGCACGACCATTGACACCACCGCCCATATACCAAACCGTGAGGTTAAACCGCTTACTCATGTGGAAGCGGCTATGCAAATTCGCGGCATCCTAGGCGATGGTTGGACAGCCGAGCATTATAAGGCAGTACAAGCCCAATATCCCAATGGTGTACCAGCCACTGCCATTGACGAAATCATCGACCGTATCCGTCAGGGCGAACCAATTAACTATCTAAAAGTGGTGAACCAATGAGCCAATTAAAAACTTTATTAGAACAAAATCATATTAGCCAGCGTGCTTTGGCAGAAGCGATAAATTTAAGCCCTGCTACGGTTAATAACATTATCAATAAAGGAATTTATCCAAAACACCTACCCAATGATGCTCTTGAAAGAAGAATTATTAAAGCTTTAACAGATAAGGGTTTGGATGAAAACAAAGTCTCTAAAGCATTAACTCGAGACTATCTTGATAACTATATGAAATCGCCATCATTGGCTGAAACACTAGGCTTAAATAACACAACTGAAAACCCGCAACAAGAGGACGACCTTATGCTACTACGCAAACAAACCCTATCCCAAACTGCCAAAAAGCAATTCGGGCTATTTACCAACCCATTCACCAATGACATTCGGTCAGCTGATGAACTGTATCAATCCAGCGACACCACCTATGTGCGTGCCGCCATGCACCACACCGCCAAACACGGGGGCTTTATTGCCGTGACAGGTGAGAGCGGAGCAGGTAAAACCACCCTTAAACGTGACTTGATTGACCGATTGAAGCGTGAAAATCAGTCGATAATCGTCATTGAACCCTATGTGTTAGCCGCCGAAGACAACGACATCAAAGGCAAAACGCTCAAAGCCGCCCACATCGCCGAAGCGATTTTGCACGCATTAAGCCCGCTTGAAAATGCCAAGCGTAGCCCTGAAGCCCGTTTCCGCCAAGTGCATAACGTACTCAAAGAAAGCCACAAGGCAGGCAACAGCCATGTATTACTCATTGAAGAAGCCCATAGTCTGCCAATTCCAACCTTAAAGCATTTGAAGCGGTTTTTTGAATTAGAAGACGGCTACGACAAATTGCTAGGCATCATTTTAATCGGACAAAACGAACTGGCGTTAAAGCTATCCGAGCAAAACCCTGCGATTCGTGAAGTCGTGCAACGCTGTGAAATCGTCACGCTTGAACCGATTGCCCCAAGCGAACTTGGAACGTATCTAACCAAACGTCTAGGCAAACACGCCGAGCTAAAAAACATCATTGATGACAGTGGTATCAATGCCATCGCCAGCCGTCTTGTGCGGACTGACAACCGTGGCAAAGTTGTGCAAAGCCTGCTGTATCCGCTGGCGGTGGGCAATTTACTGACTGGGGCAATGAATATGGCAGCCGAGCTTGGCGTACCCGTCGTCAATGCTGACATTATTAATAACGTTTAACTTTAAACCACCACCGTAGGGTGGGTTAGCGACAGCGTTACCCACCAATTTATAAGGAATCAATCATGGAACAGCAACCTTCAAGACTCAACCAAGTTTTAGACCAAATCTGCTTTGAACTAGGCAAAGCTATGGGTAAGCACCCCCAATACCCAACTGACCCATTACACGCACTCGCCATTCTTGGTGAAGAATTTGGTGAACTAACTAAAGACACGCTTCAACTAGTCTATGAACCACATAAAACCAGTCTTGATAATGTCAAAGCTGAAGCATTACAGACAGCAACAATGGCAGTCCGCTTTCTATTAAGTATTGACGAGTTTGAATTTAAACAATCCCAACAACACAACCAAGCCCATGCCTTATAAGGAGCAACCCAATGGCTAAAACCACCAAAATCAAGACCGTTGCCAGTGTCCTTGCTTGCCAAAGCAAAGACCAAGTGATGGACTTTATTCGCCAAATCGGTGACAAACAGCGTGAAATTATCCGTATCGAAACTCGCATGAACGACAAAATCGCCGAAATCACCGACAGCCACAAAGGCGACATTACCAAAATCCAGCTAGAAATTGAAAGCATGACCACCGCTGTGCAAACATGGTGTGAAGCCAACCGCAGCAGCTTGCTCAAAAAAGGCTTAAAAACCGCCAATCTCATCACAGGCGAAGTCTCATGGCGGTTTAACCCACCAAGCGTCAGCCTACGCAAAATCGAAGACGTACTTGCCAATCTCAAAGAAAAAGGCTTGACCCGATTTATCCGTATCAAAGAAGAGGTGAATAAAGAAGCCATCCTAGCCGAGCCGCAAGCCGTGGCAGACGTGGCAGGTGTGACTATCAAAAGTGGCAACGAATACTTTGAAATCAAACCCTTTGAAGTGGATGTGAAATAATGCCAAAACACCGCAACCCACCGCAAATCTTTACCATCAAAGGCAATGCCATCCATTTAACAGGGGCTAAGAAAAAACTTAGCGTACAAGAAGAAGAGCAACTTTGGGCTGTATTGAGTCGCCGTCATTGGGGACGAATCACCAAAGCACTAGGAAAAGCCTTTCAACTAGCACAACAAAACCGCCGTCAGTCGGTCACTGACAAACAACTCAACTAAAAAAGGAAACAACTATGAACAAATCAGAACTCGTTAAATCAATCGCCACCAAATCAGGATTGACCGCAGAACAAGCCACCCAAGCCCTTAATGGCTTGACCGAAACCATCAGCGAAACTCTAGCCAAAGGTGACGAAATTACACTAGTTGGCTTTGGCACATTCAAAGTCACCCAGCGTCAAGCCAAAACAGGTCGCAACCCAGCCACAGGCGAAACCATCCAAATCCCTGCCAAAAAAGCCCCAATTTTCAAGGCAGGTAAAGCGTTAAAAGATGCTGTTCAATAACCTGTATTCATCTCAACTAACCCTGTAGGGGCGTATGGCATACGCCCTTATTTCAAACTAATAAAGGAAAATCCATGTCAGATATTACCAAACTTACCCCCGAAATCTTAGAAAGCAAAATTATTGGTGAACAATACCACCAATTTGAAGGCACAACAGTCACCATCTGCTGTATGACCCTAGAAAATGGCTTCAATGTCGTTGGCGAAAGTGCCTGTATTAGCCCTGTCAACTTTGATGCTGAAATTGGCAAAAAAGTCGCCCGTGACAATGCTTTTAATAAACTTTGGAAACTCTATAGCTTTAATGCCAAGCAAGAACAACATTACGAAAAAGAATGGACGAATTTTGCACACGATAACGCATACCCCAGTGCAGAATAAAACTACCTAATGAAAAAAGGCGTGTTAGCCAGCCTGACACGCCTTTTTTACGACTAAAACAAGGTAAACCCATGAACCCAGCGACCCAAAACCGACTAACCCGATACCGCCAACATATAGAGACACTTATGACAGCAGACATTAAATCAACCACCCCTAACCATAGCAAAGGCTTAGACCGCAAAAAACTTATCCAACTTATCCATGTCGCCAAATCACAACTGCACCTAGACGATGACACCTACCGAGCCAGTCTAATCCGCATCACAAGCAAAAACAGTACTAAAGCCATGACAATACCTGAGCTTAACAAAGTCCTAGACGACTTCAAAACCAAAGGCTTCAAAGTCGCCCCCCAAAAAGCAGGCAAACTCAAAAAAGCCGATGACGACCAATCCAAACTTATCCGCCACCTATGGCTATCCCTGCACGCATTGGGCGAAGTCCGTGACCCCCGAGAATCCGCCCTTGCCAACTACGTCAAACGCCAAACAGGCGTACAATTTCTACAATGGCTCACCATGTCACAAGCCAGTACCGTTATCGAATCACTCAAAAAATGGGAAATGCGTATTTTAAAACCCCGTGCCAAAGCCGTCCTTGCTGCCATACAAAAAGGCACAATCGACCATGAAATAATCACATCTGAGCTACTCAAATGGCTTATCAGCACAGGCGAAGGCAAATATAAAGCCATATCAGAAACCAATTATGCCACCTTCATCCAAACCTACGCCAAACTTCAACCACCCACCGCCTAACACCATTACGCCAACCACCGCCCCAGCACCCACTGGGGCTTTTTTATCACCAAATACGTCGCCGAAGTCGCTTTTCACCTTAAATACAAGTAAAATGATACATATTTATCATAATTTAGGTTCATATATGCCAAAGCAAAAAAGACAGCGTGGCAAATTTAACGAGCAAGCAGACCGCTTTTTCAATGACGTTCGCACCATAGGCGGTGAGACCATCGCCAAAACGCTTGATATCGACGAAGCTACCGCCACCCAAATCGCCAACGAAATCGCCCACAAACTTAGCCAATACTGGGGTGGCAGTATGTTCTACGTCCAAAAATACAGCCCTTGGGTCGCCCATGAGCGTGACTTAGCAATATGGGAGGCATTTAACGGTCGCAACCACCAAGAGCTTGGCAAACAATTTAACCTATCATTACCATACATCTATGAAATTCTCGCTCGCATGCGTAAGTCCACCGATAAACAAAAAGACCTATTCGATTTATCAGAATAGGTCAGTTATAAATGATACATATTTATCATTTCACGCTATGCAATCTTATTTTATTTCATCCCATTAAATCCTAGTTATTCCCATATCTTCCCATCATTTATTACGCCTGTCTGTTATAATTATCTAGTCTCTGTTCACGATACAGGGTTTATTGTATTTAATGCGCGTACTTACCCCAATTTTATTCGCCTGCTTGATGAACTCAACGTGCCGTTTCAAAAAACTGAGATGAGTTTTTCAGTTAAAAATACTTATATTGATTTTGAATACAATGGTCACACGTTAAACAGTCTGTTTTCTCAGCGCCGCCATGTGCTAAGCCCCAGATTTTGGCAATTTGTTCAGCAGATTTTACGCTTTAATCGCGAGACCAAATCACTATTAGCGAATTTTCACCAAGCCGATAAAATGCAGCAAGCAGCTTTAAGCCAGCAAACACTCGGGGATTATTTAGACAGTCATGACTATGGCGAGTTGTTTAAAACCAACTACTTGGTGCCGATGGTGTCGGCGATATGGTCGATGGGAATGGATGACGCCAAGCGTTTTCCCCTACTCTTTTTTGCCCAGTTTTTTGATAACCATGGGCTGCTAGATGTGGTCAATCGCCCACAGTGGTTTACCTTGGTGGGCGGCTCAAAGCAATACGTCAATGCCTTAATCACTCAGCTCGCTGCAGCAGGTACAACCCTGTATATCAATACCCCAGTGCAATCGGTCACGCGTGGCAAGGATGGTGTTAGCATTGAATTTATTCATCAAGGTAAGCGTCAAACCCAAGTGTTTGATGACGTTGTATTTGCTTGCCATGCCGATGTAGCAAGACGTCTACTAGCTGATATCACTGAGACAGAATCGGCTATTTTAGGGGCTTTTGAGTATACAGATAACGAAGCGGTTTTGCATACTGACACCCAAGTTCTACCCAAAAAACCGCTGGCTTGGGCAAGTTGGAATTACGCGATAGATAAACCCACCGCGCGCGTGGCTGACCAAAAACCTATATTGACGTATCACATGAATATCCTTGAGCGATTGACGGCAAAACATAACTATTTGGTGACGCTTAATACGCCGATTAATGAGGCGCATGTCATCAAACGTGTGGATTATCGCCACCCTGTGTATGACAACAAAATGACCGATGCCCAAAAACGCTGGCATGAAATTTCAGCGAAGCGGCATACCCATTTTTGTGGTGCTTATTGGTTTAATGGGTTTCATGAAGATGGGGTAAAAAGTGGCTTGCGGGTATGCCAAAGTTTGGGGGTGGATATCGACATTTTGGTCACTACCAATATCACAGCTGCCACAACCGCTGCACAAATCAAACGGCTGTCTAAGCCCAGCAATAAGCCCAGCAAAGCGTCGGCAAAATTTACTGTATCAAAGTTACCGAGCCACGCTGACAAAAAGCGCTGGGTGCTGCAGCGACGGCAAGTAACCGCCACGACCAACCATGCGTTTTGCCAAAACCTAGCGCATGATGGTTTGTGCAACACCCCTCAAAGGTAAATCATCATGACATTTGCCCATCAAATCCTGCAAGGTGTGACTTGGCATGCCAGACAAATCCCTACCCGTCATGAATTTCATTACCCCTATCGGTTTTGGGCAGTCAATTTAACCCAGCTAGCGGACAATCCATTACCTAAGGTCAATATAGGCGCCAGTCATGTGCCAACATGGCTGAAAAAATGGCTGAAAAAATCATTGACCATCCCTCTGCTATCACAGCACCATTGGGCGCTTTATCAATTCCATCAAGCAGATTATTTTGCTATCAATCGATTAGATGCCTCTTTGGATAACCATCTAACCGCTTCAGTAGGACAACCTGCGCCATCGGCTAGTTTATTGGTCAAAGCCCAACAAACTTGGCAGCAATTGACTGGCAGTCAGCCGACTGGCGAGGTGGTGGCTTTGGTCGTGTTACGTAATATGGGTTGGTATTTTAGCCCTGTCAATTTTTATATTGGCTTTGATGAGAACCACCAGCCAAGCCATTTCTTGGCAGAAGTCTCTAATACCCCTTGGAATAAACGCCATTACTATGGTTTTTTACTTACAGGTGAAAAGACCTTGTACCAACATGACAAAGGTTTTCATGTATCGCCTTTTAATCCCATCAATCAGCAATATCATTGGCGTGTTGAGGTTCACCCTAAACGCTATGAATCGGCAAATGACAACCCCGAGCAAAATGGCTTTGATGTTGTGATTGATATTGGACTGACAGATAGCCGCGGCAAAGTGTTTAATGCAGGCGTGAGTCTAACAGGCGTTGAATTGGACGAGGCTTCGGTGATAACGGCGATTAAGCGCCGACCCTGGATGAGTGCCACATCACTACTGCGAATTTACTGGCAGGCTTTTAAATTATACGTGCTAAAACGTGTCCCTTATCAAGCTTATAACCAACGTTTACCCCAATAGTTAACTGAAATTTTTTATGGGAATTGACTATGACACCATCTTCTTTAGAGGCTAAAAATACTGCAACCTCTCACCCGTCAAATCACCTATCAAAAGGTAAGGAGACCTTGGTTAAACGCCGTCAATCCGATTTAGCCAAGCGGCGCTCATTTACGGACTATCTACCCTACCCAATTGTTGACCATCTGCTCACGCCGGTTCAACAAAGTGCGGCAAAAGCAGCGCGGCAAATAATATTTTTATTGCTATCAAAGCTCAAACAGGGTCATCTAACCGTGATTGAAACCTTTCATCAGTCTGACAATATAGGGACTAAGGCAGCGAGTAAGGCAGCGACTCACAAAACCTTCGGTGTTAGGGTGATGAATACTGAGCCTGTAACACAGTCGCCAGTCACCGATACACAACGAACGCTAGGGGAACAAATTGGCAATCATCCTTTGGCAGTGACACTCACCATCCATGCACCGCAGGTGTATCAACACTTATTAACAGGCGGTTCGATTGCTTTTGCTGATGATTATATTGATGGTTTATGGCAAGCCGATGATTTAACAGCATTTTTACGATTGATTGCCCGCAATTTGACCCTCATCAATACCATCGAAGCCAAATTTGCCAATGTGACCAAACGCTGGGAACACCGCCAACACCGCAATCGGCATAATGATAAACGCAATGCCAAATCCAATATTTTAGCTCATTATGATATTGGCAATGCGATGTATGCATTATTTTTGGATGAGCGCATGATGTATTCATCGGCAATTTATCCGACACCCTTATCAAGCTTGGCAGCCGCACAAACCCATAAGTTGGCAAAAATTTGTGAATTAGCTGAGTTAACAGCTGACGACCATGTCATTGAAATCGGCACGGGCTGGGGTGGGTTTGCCATTTATGCCGCCACCCAATATGGCTGCCGTGTCACCACCACAACTATCTCAGACGCGCAGTATGAAGAAGCCAAACGCCGCATTGCCGCTGCCAATCTAACCGACAAAATCACCCTGCTAAAACAAGATTATCGTGAGCTTAGCGGCAAGTATGACAAGCTGGTCAGTATTGAGATGATTGAAGCGGTGGGCCATGAATATTTGCCAGATTTTTTTGCCCAGTGTAATCGACTGCTCAAAGATAATGGGCTGATGGTATTACAAGCGATTACCTTTAATGACCGAGGTTATCAAAAATATTTGCACGCTGTGGATTTTATCCAAACCCATGTTTTCCCAGGCGGTTGTTTATTGTCTAACAGTGAAATTCTCAGCCAAGCGCGTGACCATACCGATATGCAAGTAACGTCATTGGTTGATTATGGCTATGACTATGCCCGTACCTTGATTGATTGGCGCTATAATTTTATGCAGGCGCTACCGCAGCTCAAGGCACTCGGCTATGATGATGCATTTACGCGTTTGTGGCATTTTTATTTCGCCTACTGTGAAGCCGGATTTTTGGAAAAAACCATTGGCGTGGTGCAAGTACGCCTTGAAAAAGCCCAATACCGTTAACCCAATTCCTGCGGCAACGGGTTCATGATAATTAATAACAGCACACAAGGATTTAGCAATGGCACCATTAAACTATCTGTGGGTATATCTGATCGCCGTCGTGGTATTTTTGGGTATTGATGCTGTATGGCTTAAAACCATGACCCAACGCTTTTATGCACCGCGCATTGGACATCTACTCAGTGAATTACCCAATATGACCGCAGCAGGCGTGTTTTATCTATTTTATGTTTTTGCGCTTTGTGTGGTGGTCATCTACCCGCAGCTAAAAGCTCACGCATCATTGGCAGTACTGGCAGGATATGGGGTGGTCATTGGGCTGATGGCGTATGGAACGTATGATTTTACAAGTTTAGCATTACTTAAAGGTTATGACAAAACTGCGGCACTGGTTGATTTCATTTGGGGCGGCTTGGTCACAGGATTAACTTGCGTGATTGTGGGCGTCATCTACAAAAACTGGTTGGTAGATTAGCTTTACCACAAGTTAACCATGCCAATCCTGCGCCGATAATGGCAATCCGTTTCATAGTTTTACCCGCTCTATACGATTTTTGAAAGTTAAAAAAATAGCGATGAATCGTATCACCGCTATGCAATCAGACCAATAAATTGTTGGCTACTATAGCTAAAGATAACTATGAATCAAGACAACAATTTATGGCGGATAACTTTATCCATGATAAATGCATGATAACTTATCTTTTTGGCAAAATGACACGGTCAATCACATGTACCACACCATTGCTCGCTTTGATATCTGTGGTGACAATGTTGGCAACACGTCCATTGGCGTCTTGTAATTTACCATTTGAAGTCACCATGAGGTTTTGACCTTGTAAAGTTTTAACCATACCTGGCTTGACATCTTTTGCCATCACTGTGGCCGGCAGCACATGATAAGTTAACACAGATTGCAATAGCGGTTTGTTTGCAAACAATTGCGCTTTGGTCATACCAAGCTCAGCCAGTAAATTGGCAAAGGCAGCATTGGTCGGCGCAAATACGGTGATGTTTTTAGTGGTCGCGACGGTATCGGCTAGACCTGCGGCTACCACCGCTTCAACTAATATTGAAAAATCTGGATTTGATTTTGCTACATCAACGATGTTAGCCGCGTGCATCGGTGCATGAGCGGTATGGGTTGGCGTCGTGGCACAACCGGCTAATAACGTGGTAGAAATCGCCGCTGCTAGGAAGGCTTGTTTTAACATACTTATTTTCCTTATTTAATTATGATTGTTGGATAAAATACAGGTCAGCTTTTTAAGCTAAATTAACTTTAACTGATAATATTAGAATTTTCAATATATTTTTATACTAAAAAGTATAAAAAATACTACTTATTTTAATATATACTATTAGGTAAAATTCATTAACAACAAAAGCGACAATTACTGCATAAATGTCACAGTAACTAGATTATTTTCCGCTACAATTTATTTCTTCACTTTGGGCAACGCATAAGGGCAAAATTATGTACGTTAATTCAAGTACGCAATCACCGACTGTAGCAGTGATTGGTGGTGGTTCAGCAGGTTCTACGATTGCTATACGGCTGGCTATGGCGGGCATCCATGTGCATCTGATTGAAAAAAATGCCAGCCTTATCAACGCCCCGCCCATGTGTCATCTGCATGCAGGTGGCAATTTGTACCGCGAAATCAGTGATGAAGATTGCCGCATGTTGATGCGCCAATGTATTGATATTGCCAAGTTGTATCCAGAGAGTATTGATGTGCGCCCCACCCTCATCACGGTACCAAAACGCGATAACAGCACCGCCACTGACTTACTGCCACGGCTTGATATGTTAACGGCTTATTATCAATCATTGGTTGATGCTGACCCTAGCAACCAAGTGTTGGGCAAAGTTCAAGACTATTACCGAGTGTATGACAAGCAGCAAATTCAACAGCTAATTCAATTAGAAGCTAAAGACATTCCGAGTACCACGGATGAGTGGGTTGTGGCGGCTCTTAAAGTGATGGATTTGGAAAAACTGCAATACCCCATCATTGCGGTGCAAGAATTTGGCTGGAATATTTTTAGACTCTCTGCCAGTGCTTTTTTACAATTGCAGCGCTTACAGCGCGCGCAGGTACATCTAAATGCCCAAGTGGATGATTTAAAACGTCATATGGATGGCTGGCAAGTGTCATTTACCGATGAACATGGTGAGCTTCAGCGTATCTATGCTGATTTTGTGGTCAATGCTTGCGGGTTTAGAACCGGTATTATTGATGACAAAGCAGGCGTGCATATCAAGCGCATGGTAGAATTTAAAGCTTCTTATATCAGTGAATGGCGTGATTATAACGGGCGTTTGCCTGAGATTATTTTTCATGGTGAGCGTGGCACGCCCAATGGCATGGCGCAGTTTACCCCTTATCCTGACGGGTTTTTTCAGCTACATGGAATGACCGAAAACATCACCTTATTCAATGATGGTTTGACCAAAGCCACACAAGAAAGCAGCCAACCGCCTATTAATCCACGATATCTAAATTATATTGAAAACGGCTGGGAGCCAAACGCACTAAAACAGCGCACCCAAAACGCCATAGATTATGTCAGTGAATTTGTGCCAAGTTTTCGAACTGCACAAGCGGGAGATAATGCGTTATATGGTGGGCAGCAAGTACCAAGTGATGATATTACCGTACGCGTCGCAGATTTGCAGGTGTTTGCCAAGCTGCGTTATGCGGTGGCAGAAAATGTGAAAGCCAATTCTACCCTAGATGTGGCGGATAAAGTCATGGATGCGCTAGTTGATGCCAATTTAATAGAAAAATCTGCTTGCAAGCGTCCCAACTGGCACAAAATTGATGTCAATGAAGTCAATATAGTCGCACGCGATATTGCCAAAGCCCGACAGTATCCGTTACCGATGGCAAAGGTCAATCAGCGCTTACTGGTTTGATGGATTGCGGGCTTGATAAAAAAGGTAGAAACAATTCTACCTTTTTTACTTTGTTTTTTACTTTGCTTTTTAATTTATTGTGATTAAGTAACAGTTTAAGCAAATAGCCCTTGGGCATATTGATCGCGGATGACTTTTTTATCAATTTTACCCACGCTAGTTTTTGGCAATTCAGCGATGAATTTCACATCCTGCGGAATACCGTATTTTGGCAAATGACCGCGCTCATACGCTTGCTGAGCAATCGCGATGATGTCTTCAGCTTTGGTGTCTTGATGCTCAGGTTTGAGCACAATCAATGCCATCGGACGCTCACCCCAGCGTGTATCAGGAATCGCAATCACAGCAATGTCGGCAACGCTTGGGTGTAATGACATGATGGTTTCTACTTCAAGCGAAGAGATCCATTCGCCCCCCGATTTGATGACATCTTTTAGCCGGTCAGTGATTTTGACATTGCCTTTTGCGTCCATCCAACCGATGTCCTGGGTATGCAGATAACCGCCTTCCCACAGCTCGTTGCCTGCGTCCTGATTTTTGTAATAACTCTGCGTCAACCAAGGTGAACGCACCACGATTTCGCCTGTGGATGCGCCATCGTTTGGCATACGTTTGCCGTTATGCCAGATTTGCAAATCGACCAATGGCACCGGCGAGCCAGACAAGCAGCGATGCTCAATTTGTTGCTCTTCGCTCATGTGTTGGAATGTTTCATCAAAGCTGACAATGCTGATAATCGGACAAGTCTCTGACATGCCATAACCCGTAGACACTTCGATGCCGCTGGCTACAGCCATTTTGGCAAGTCCTTGATTAAGCTTAGAGCCACCGACGACCATTTTTAAGCCGTTGAATTTTTCTTGGCGTTTGTTGATTTCACCCAGTAGCATTTGTAAAATCGTTGGCACGCCATGGGTGGTGGTAACATTGTGTTTTTTTACCAAGTCAACCATGGTGGAAGGCACATAGCGACCTGGATAGATTTGCTCCAGCCCTAGCATGGTTGCGACAAATGGAAACCCCCAAGCATGGACATGGAACATCGGTGTCATTGGCATATAGACATCTGAATAGCGCACCCCTTGACCTTCGACATTCAGCGCACAGCCAATTGCGACGACGAGCGTATGCAGGACGATTTGACGATGGCTAAAAAATACGCCTTTGGGATTGCCGGTTGTACCGCTGGTATAGAAGGTTGTGGCAATGGTGTTTTCATCAAAATCTTCAAACTCGTACTCATCGCTGGCTTGTGCTAGCATGGCTTCATATTCGCCTTGGGCGTATGGGGGCATGGGCGTGTTGTTATCATCCAACCAAATCACATGCTCGACCGATGGCGCATCTTGGGTATGGCTTTTGATCATCGGTGAAAATTCTGAATTTAACAGTAGCGCTTTTGGTTTGGCATGATTGATGGTATATAGCACTTTGTCTTCTGACAAACGTACATTGACGGTTTGTAAGATATAGCCACACATCGGGATGGCAAAATAACACTCCAAGTAACGGTGTGTGTCCCAATCCATGACCGCAACCACATCGCCTTTTTGTAGATTTAAGCCTTTTAAGACATTGGCTAAGCGATTGACACGTTTAAAAAACTCATGATAGGTGTAGCTGCTTTTGTCGGCGTAATGGATTTTTTTGTCACCAGAAACCACTTTGGCGCGAGACAATAAATTTTTGATAAGCAAGGGAAAACCATAAGCTTGGTCTGCTTGGAGGTAGTTTTCGTGCTGATTTAAAATAGCTGTCATAGAACATTCCTTTGTTGTTGTATAACCAACGAGTCAATCAAATATTGCTCGTCTAACTTTGCTGTGATTACTTCCTTGTGAGTATTGACTATATACGAGCGGTAAAGCCAATACAACCAAAAATATGAAACTTTCCAGTTCAATATGTTTCATATTTTTACGCTTGTTTTACACTTTGGTGAAAAAAATTTTATTATGGGGTTTTGATAGACTGCTTTTGCTATAATGCGCGTTATATATCCCCACTGAACGAAAAAATATGACCCAGCATTTTTGTTTGCCTAGCGATATTAGCCCCGAACAATTTTTGAGCGATTACTGGCAAAAAAAACCACTGCTAATCAAACAGGGCTTGCCGCAATTGGTGGGCATGTTTGAGCCAGACGATATCATCGGGCTTGCCCAAGATGAAGACGCCACTGCACGACTCATCAGCGAAAATAACCAGCAATGGTCACTTAAAACCAGCCCTCTTACCCTCAAAGACTTTCAAAAACTGCCAAAACATTGGACGGTGCTGGTGCAAAATATGGAACAATGGTCGCCAGCGCTTGGCAACCTATGGCATGCGTTTGATTTTATTCCACAGTGGCAACGTGATGATATCATGGTGTCGTATGCCCCCTCAGGTGGCAGCGTTGGCAAGCATTATGACAATTACGATGTCTTTTTGGCGCAAGGGTACGGCAAACGCCATTGGCAATTGGGCAAGTATTGCGACCAAACAACCCAATTTGAAGCAGGTCAACCGATTCGTTTGATGAATGAGATGGGTGAGCTGATATTTGATAAGGTGCTTGAGCCAGGCGATGTGCTGTATGTACCGACCAATCTCTCCCATTACGGGGTGGCCGTTGACGATTGTTTGACTTTTTCGTTTGGCTTCAGACGACCTACCCCATTACAGCTGCTCGATAGTTTGGCGGATGTCGCTACCCATTTTGATGATTTAGCCATTCCCCTCAAAATCAACCAACCCCCCGCAGTTGCAGGCGAGCTGTCGATAGCCAGCATTCAAGATATCAAAGCGCAGCTGATAGCGCTACTAAACTCTGAACTTGGCGATGAAATAATCACTCAAGCGATTAGCGAAACGGTAAGCAAACGGCAATATGAGCTGATGCTCCCTGACACGTATGCCGATATTGATGAGATACAAAGCGCCTTGGCAGCGGGTGCGGTCATCAGGCAAGATATGTCTAGCCGCATTATCTTTACCCAAACCCAAGCGGATTCACAAACTCAAGCAAAAATTTATGTCAATGGCTGTGTTATTGATTCGGATGATATGCCCGCTAACGCGCAATCACTCCTCATTCGGCTCGCCAATGGCGAATCCGTCGATGAGCAAATTTTGCAAGCAGCTGATGTCGAAACTGATATAATTCGTGACTGGATAGAAAATGGCTGGGTAGTGATTGATTACCCTGAAGAAATCATTGGATAACGAAAAAATATTATGAGCTATTATTTTGGGTTTACCCCTTCCGTAGAATTGAGCGCTACCATTGATAAGGCGTATGAGCTGATTGGTAGCAAAAGCAGCGAACGTTATGATGTTTATCGCGATAAAATCACCCAGTTGACCAGTAAAGAGCTGATGGATGCGCTACTGATTAAATTAATCGAATCGCTACCCGATGATTCAGAACGAAAAGCGCATTTGATTAAAACCGCAGCAACCATTGAAGCGACTAGCGACAAACTGATTAACACACTATTAAGCCCTACGAAAAATGAAGATGTGTTACCCAGCTTTGATTTTTTTGACCAAAAAGTGTTAAAAAACACCCAATCGGGTGAACGTCGTATCTCAGTGCCACTCACTGACGAGCTGGCAAAGAGTTTACTGACTACCATACAAAATGTCCAAGCCGGTAACGGGCTTGAAGAGCAGCAAAATTTGATTCGGTTATTTGGCGAGCTAACCAAGGCCTGTTTGCAGCATTTTTTGGTCGATTTTACCAAAACACTCAATTTAAATATGCTCAAACGCGCGGCGATTCCAGTGACCGATGGCATCATCGTCAAAGTCATTGATATCGCGCTACGCCGTTTAATCCCACAAATGCCACAAGAATCGCTTGAACGTTTTACCAAACATTACCAAGCGTTAATATTTAACAATTAGGTATTGCTAACCGTTATTATTCAATTGGCTAAAACTGCGTTACAATAGCCCACTTATTTTTTTAAATTAATAGGTCCAGCATGAATCAACTTAGCAATCAGCAAATCGAAGAAGCGCTACGCAATTCTGAATGTCTCATCAGTAGCTTTGAAGTGAGTAGTGCTTACGAGCGTTTGGCAGCCAGTGTCAACCTGCACTATGCAGGTCAAAATCCCATTGTGATGGTGGTGATGAATGGTGGGTTGATTCCAGCAGGTCAACTGCTTACCCAGTTTACTTTTTATCATCGTATGTACTATATCCATGCTACCCGCTATCGCAACAACCAAGGCACCAATGAACTTGAATGGAAATTCAAACCTGATATTGATTTGGCGGGTGAAGATATTTTATTGATTGATGATATTTTTGATGAAGGCATTACCCTAAAAGCGGTGGTGGACGAGCTGGCAAAAGAAAATCCAAAATCTATCCGCACCTGTGTGCTACTAAATAAACTCCATGACCGAAAAGTGCAAGAGTTTAAAGTTGATTTTGTCGGTCTCGATGTGGCAGATCGCTATGTGTATGGCTGCGGTATGGACTATCACGGGTATCTACGCCATATGCCAGGAATTTATGCGTTAAAAAATGTGTAAAACTGCTTGTCATAAATAAAAAGGTATCGCTTGATACCTTTTTTTATGGCGTATTTTTTTAGAATATATCTTTTTATGATGTCTGTATTTATGACCTATCTTTTATAGGGTGTTGTTGAGATGATCAAATTGTAGTTGCAAGCCAGTTTGTCGCACCGCTTTTTGCGTCACCGCTAACTCAAAATTCTCTTTAGTGCTATATATGGATAAGGCGGATTTACTGCGCGTCACTGCTGTATAAATTAGCGCTTGGCTTAGTAGTCTTGTATGCGCTTTATCAATACAAATGGCGACCGTATGAAATTCTGAGCCTTGTGACTTATGAATGGTCATCGCATACGCATAGTCACAACTTTCACGGCTTAATCGCTGAATAGGTATCACTTTTTCTGCAAAACACGCGTATAACTGCCCTTGGTACAACAAACAAATCGCAACATCGCCATTGAATAACCCCAACTGATAATCATTGTTTTGGATGATAATCGGTAAACCGTGATAAAAATAAGCTTTGGTTCGCGTGATTTTGGAAAACTCGGTAAAAGCTAGGCTCATCTTTTGGTTGATTGATTGGGTTCCCAATTGTCCTTGATGACCTGCACACAGAATGCGATACCTATCAAATACCTCAAACAATTCTTTTCGATCATCCGCTTCAAAAATATTGACGGGCTGGCTGTACCATTGCTGCATAAGCGCAAAAAATGGATGGTAAGGTTTCGCTAATTGGTTAAAAACAGCAGGCAAACTCGAAGACGCATCAATTGGGTAAAAAGGAATATTGGCTATTTGCTGCTTTGTTTGCTGTGTTTTATCAGCCAAGTCTGATGGATTTTCACTTTGAGACGGCTTAATTGCTTGCAAATCAATGGGTTGTAATAATTGCTGGATTAACTTTATTTTTTTAGGTGCAGGCAAATTTTGCTGAATGGCGAGAGCAAACTGACCGACAACTGAATTTGAATCAAAGCGTTTTGACTCGGTCAATTCCGTGATATAAGGCTGCAAACGCGTCACCGCGCACAAATCTGATAGAACCGACCCCGCATCTACCGCAGCCAGCTGGTTTGCATCACCTAATAAAATCAGCCGACCCGTGGGTTTGATAGCATCAACCAACTGACTGGCAAGCTCAAGCCCTAGCATGGACGCTTCATCTACAATAATCAAATCATCGGGTAATGGATTTTTGGCGTGATAGCGTGGTGTGCCATCACTACCAATACCCAACAGTCGATGTAAGGTTTTTGCATTGTCCAAAGTGATTTCTTCATTTTGCAAACTTTTTTGCAAGCTTATTCGTAATGACTCTTGCATACGCTGCGCTGCCTTCCCTGTAGGTGCAGTCAAGGTGATAGATAAAGGTGGTAAATTAGGGTCCTGTTTTCTTTTATGCTCGTGCTCCTTTTGCAGCGTGGTTACCAGCTTCGCCACAGTAAAAGTTTTGCCCGTGCCAGGTCCACCGATAATGATACTCAGTGCGTGTTGGCTTGATTTTTCAATGGCGAGTTGCTGCATCGCATTGGGTTTAGGCGACAAACCGTTATCGATTTCCTGTGATGATGATATACCACTAAACGCCGCCACTTTTCTATGGGCAATTTTCATCAACTGTTTGGCTAACGATTGTTCTGCATACCATTGCCGATGCAGCCAAACAATGTAGCTAACTTGCGTTTCACTAACTCCATCAACTGTTTGGGCGAGTTTTTGAAGAATGATAGGTGTATTGGTGTCATGGTTGTATAACTCATCCTCCTTCACCCCTATTACCCTTGCCCAGTTATCGTCCGTCAACTCTGCAATGAGTGATTTTTCTTCCTCATTGTTGACCGTCATTTCATACACGGTATGACCTTCTGATAGTTGTTCATTGATTTGGTCAAAAATTTGCAAGATTTTTGGTTTTTCTTTTGTTTTTTCGCTATTTTTTTGATTATTTTTGCTTAGGCTATTTTTATTGGTATCTATATTAGTTAGCTGTGATTTTTGCTGCTTGCGGTATTGAATAAAATTGGCTAATTGGGTTAATTTGGCAGTTTCTTCAATTATAGCGGTTGGCTCAGTCGTGTTTGTTTTCATAATAAATTCTTTATGCGTAATCGTTAAATTTTAATTGCCGTTGGGATAGCCGAACATATCATCGAGTGCCAAGATAAAGGCACTATCAAACTGTTTTACTAGCTTGCCACGGGTAGCATGCTTGGGTGACATACCGCGTAAAAAGGCATATTCGACCGCACCCAAATGGGTATTGATATCATAATTGGGTAGTCGCAGCTTGAGATAGCGATGCAATGCCACTTGGTAGATGCTTGCTTGCAACCAATAACTATGCGTGGTCATCGCGTCATATAATGCCGCTGGGTTATAACTGTCGAAATCACTGCCAAGATAATTGCTTTTATAATCGACGATAAAAAACTGTGTGCCGTGCTGATACACCAAATCAATCTCCCCTTTGAGATACTGCCAAACCATGGTGTTGACTTCTTGGCTCTGCAATTGCAGTGGGATATCAAATTGATGAAACAACGCGTTTAAGTCGCTAAATGACAAATGCTGGTTTAAGCGTAAATTAAACCCTAATTCAGCAACTTTTTGGTTGTATTTGATATTTACCAGCGGCACTGCCGAAGCGGCTAACGGCGTATGGATGATGTCATCTAGCCAATCCACCAACGCAATATAATCCGGCTGCAAATCATCAATGTTGATATCATGCCAGTTGCCATACTGCCCTGCACTACTCTCTTTTGTAGAAAAATAATTGCTCGGCATTTGGTAGCGTCTTAACGTGCGATCCACCATGACTGACCAGCGTTTTAACTTGTCTGCTCTGGCATCTTGCTGTGGCACCGCCAACTCAGGGGTTTCATTGTAGTTATTGGCGATGTCTTCTAAGATACTATGTAAAAAAGTCCCTGGGTTTGTGCCTTTTTCAAAGTTAAATCTAATTGAGTTGACCTCGTTACTTGGCTCCCCCGATAGCCTGTTATTGGGGATAGGCAATAAACGGGTTTGCGCCGCTGACAAAATATCATCATCTTGCCTATCTTCGGCATTAACCACTGTGTCAACGCTGGTATGCTCGATATAACGAGACAATGCGGTAAAACTGGTATTCGCCCATCCTTTAAAAGTGTCGATGGTGATAACTTTGATGATTTCATCGTAATCAATCTTAGCGACTGTCTTAGCGACTGTAGCATTTTGTTCATTTTGCCCATTTGTTTTGGGTTTGAAATTTAGCTTCAAATTATAATATTTGCTTAGGCTATTTGAATTTATGATATTTGTCGTTTCAGTCAACGTTTGTTTGACAGCAAATTTTGCCAAATCGTCCATAAAAGGCGTCAAAGCAGAATTTTTCACCGCAGATTTTTTGGCGACAGTCACAAGATACACTTGTTCTTTTGCACGGGTAAGGGCAACGTACAATAATCGCAATCGTTCCTCGTAGGCAGATTGGTCTTCAATAGCGACATAATTGATTGAATTGATTGGATTGTTATCGGCTATTTGGCTGGGCAACGCGGTTAATCGGCGGCTTAATAGCGGGTTATCATTGTTTTGCGTCAATTTTTGAGTGAATTGGGGCGCTGCTTGATGGGTGGTTTGTATACCATACAGATATAACGGCGCACCATAAAACTTGGCTTTACTCTCCCCGGTAAACCCAACCACAAATACTATCGGAAACTCCAAGCCTTTAGAGGCGTGAACCGTCATCAGTTGCACCCCTTCATCAGATGGCAAGCGCTGCTGCGTTGACCAATCTTCTTTTGGCTGCTGTTGCACTTGGGCGCAGAACCACTCAAACAGTTGATGCTCGCCTACCTGCCCATTGAACTGGTCGCTAATAATATCTAACAACTGGCGTAAATCAATGAGCAATCGCTCGCCATTTGGATGTTTGGCAAGGCGCTGCCAAAAATTGAGTGTGATTTGGTTGGGTAAAGTAAGGGGCTGATTGAGCAGCCACTGTATAGCCACCAAAAAACTGTGTTTTTGCCACAATTCGCTGGCGGTCAATACCAACTGCTGAATCTCAGCCAAACTGGTGTTTATTGCCGCTTGATGAGCTTGATGAGGGTGAGTTTGTCCTTGCGCCGCTTGGGCGTTAGTTTGATTAAGCGCATCATACAACTGGTTGATTTGTTCAAGGGTCAGCTGAAAAAAACTAGACAACATCAAGGATTTTAATTTTGATTCGCTAAATGGCGTCAACAGCACGCTTTGCAAGGTCATCAAATCTACACTCATGCTATCGCCAAAGACACTTTGACTACCACCTCTGACCGTCGCAATCCCATGATGATGTAAGCGTTTCTCGATGGTATGAAGTTCACTGTTTTTGACTGCCAACACACAAATATCACTCAGGGTCAAGCCACGAGTTTGGTAGCTTAATGGTTTGCTATCATCAAATAAATCAAAAATTTGCGCGGCAATCGCATCGGCATAATCCACCGTTTTTTCATCACTTGATAAGGTGTTTTCATTAGTATCATTTGATATACCATCATTCTCGGCTACTGCCACCACTTGCAGACTATAGGGCGCTTTATATTCGATAGCAATATGATTGAACGCAGGTAAGCTAGCAGCCTCATTTTCCGCCGCATTACCGATAACTAGCTCAGCGGTTTGGCGAGTCGCAGCGATTTTACGATAGTAAATTTCACGCCCCATAAAATACGGCTGTTGGCTGATATTGGGCAGCTGGTCGGCTTGATTTGGGTCAATATCTTGCTCGCCAACACCATACCAGTGATTGAGGCTATCAATCAGTGCTGCCGATGAGCGATGGTTTTGGTTGAGTGACTTGGGTTGTTCTGGAAATAATTTTTTTAGCGTGGTGTAGTTTTGTACGTCCCCGCCACGAAATCCATAAATTGCCTGTTTGGGATCCCCTACCAACAGCAAAAACTGCGAAGGGGTGTGATATTTTTTTCCATTTGATTTTTCTGCTTTATCTGGCTCAAAGTCTTGTAAATAAACCCTTTGAATCAGTAACGCTTGTTCGGTGTTGATATCTTGCGATTCGTCAATTAAGGCGATGGGATACTGATGGCGAATATAACGCGCTAACGACTGACCTTTTTTGCCCGATAACGCATCGTTTAACCGCGCCAATTGTAAGGCAAAGGTAGTTAGCCGCTGTGATTCTAGTCGTTTTGGCAGGTGAGTACGCACGTAACGGCTAATAAACTGGGTAAAATAAAAATTCACTTGTTTAAAGTAGTCTTGCAAAGCTTGCGTTTGTTGGATAAGCTGCCAAATATTGTCCACGATATCAAAGGATTTGAATGTGGCGCTTTGCTGTTCTTTTTTGCCATTAAAGCCTTTATCGTTGACGTATAAATCCTCAATGCCTTCTAGCACCTTCACTATATTGCCAACTTTATACATAGCAAAAACATTGGTAATGTCACCCGTGCTGAGTAAATTTTGCAGATTTTTAATTTCGTTAAAGTGTTTATGAAGTTTATTGCTAGCACTAAACCCTTGGGCTTTACGAAAGTCACTATCAAAATATGCCTCAAACTCACTATCATTATCATCTGCAATCGACTGCATCAGTGCCTTGATAGTAGTGGTATCAAACGCTGTCAATGGTACGGCATCAATGTCAGCGGTATAAAAATTCAGCGCGCGATTGACCGCCTCGTAGTAATCAGCAACCGCTAAAAACACGTTATTGTCAAACATCATCGGATACAATTCAGGCATATTGGCATTGACCTGCGCCATAAATGCCCTAAGTTGGTCGTGAATCATACCCTTGATGATGCCGCTAACATCATTACTGATTTGTACCTCTGCAGAAAACCCAGTTTCGCTACTGTATTCTCTTAGCCACTTTTGACACAAACTATCAAGGGTGCTGACAAATAAGCGATCAAGCTGGTTGAGCGCCAATGTGGTGCGCTGCAGTGCGATACGAAAATTGACGGTATTTTTGGCAGGTTTATGGGTGCTGTTTTCACTATCATCAGCGGTTGGCTTTGGGGTGCTCAGGCTTTCTTTCGGGCTTACTTTTGTGCTTGCTGCAGTGGTTGCATCTACCGGCAAACCGAAGATTTGTTTGGCAACCCACTCGATTAAGTGTTTATTGATAGGGTCTTGGTACTTACCCAGTAAATTTTTTTGTGCCGCAAGCGCTTGCACCTGCGCAATAAAATGTGCATATTTTTGCACAGCGATAGCTTTGCTGCTATCCAACTCACTGTCGTTTAACGGTGTAAATGTAGAATGGTTAATCATTTGCAGCAATTGATAAAAATCTTGCAAACGCTCACGAATCCGCTGGCGCATTTCGGCGGCGGCACTTCGCGTAAAGGTCGTGGCGATAATTTTCTCACACGGCTGCCCTGCTTGCACGATTAGTCGCAACATCACGCCCGTCAGCGTCCATGTTTTGCCTGTGCCTGCTGAGGCTTCAATCAAATGACGCCCCGTCAATGGCAACGTGACGGCAGGGGGTAGTAAAGGTTCAGCGTCTTCTTTGATACTTGTTTCGATGCTTGCGTTAATGCTTGGGGTATGAATATTGTGTTTCATAAGATTTCTTTGATAAAAATGCGTGTCATGCTTCAATGAGTTGGTGCAATTCTTTGACCATAGATAACATAGGCTCATAAATCAGCGCGCCCAACGTCTGGGCAAACCCAATAATCACCGACGGTTTATAATCACCGATTAAATGCTGCCAAATCGGGTAGTCAAACTGGTTCACATCCACAAAATTAAAATTACTGTCTTTTAGCCAATCACCTAGATGCTGGCTGGCTGGTGCCTCTGGCTGCTTTTGTTGTTTTTGTAAAAATGACAGGCAAAAAGCGGGCGGTACAATGGTTACGACGCTATCAATGAGTTGATACACCATCACAATGTCCTGCAAATAACCACAGGCTTGCTCACAAGGGATGGCAGGTAGATACACGGTTTTTTTATTGCTAAACTGCCACAGCGAAAAGCCATCATTCAGCTTTGCTTGTTGAGCCGTGGTGCGGCGCAGCACTTGCCAACATAAATGATGCAACCAAAATTGCAACAGGTATTTTTCTTTGCCAGAGGTTGGCAAATAATTTAACCAATAGCTCGGATTGGCAGCTGCTGCAACCTTATCTTCAATTGATTGATACGGTTTATATAATGGCAAGTTGGCAGTGATGACCCAGCTTTCTTTACTGTCCATCAGTTCCGCTTGTTTATCCAGCGCCAAGGCGCTAATGGCGATTCGCTGCTCTTCACAGGGGGTTAACGCCGTTGCCACCCAGCGGACAACCTCGTCCGTATTTTGTACATCTAATGCCTCAAATTTTTGTGAATAAAAATTCCCTAACAACTTTGCCTCAGTAGCCTCGAGCTGTTGGCTAATGGTTTTTAAGTGATGAACAAAATCCTGCAAATCTTTTTTGAGTTGTTGCTGATTTTGCTGCAACGATTGGTAGCGGTTCACCCCGGCTGGCAATAATTCATTGATAGCGATGTTGATTGATTCTTGAATGATTGGCTTTTGCGCGTTTGCTGCCAGTTTCATCCCATTGTTATGAGCATTATGGGTATTATCGCCCTTATCGGACAAGGCTTGGGCAAAAAAAGCGTCTAACAAAGACTTACGCAACAACCAGCCATCTAACGCATCCAAGGTTAACGATTCAAACTCGTTATCATTGTCATTTCTATCATTGCCACCACTATCATTATCGCGTTGGGCAGCGATAGCAATGTTTTGTGCCTTCACAAAAGCTTTGGCAGGATCGGCTAGGTTGCCAACTATTTTGCTCAAGTTGACATAATGCTGCTGCGGCTGTTCAGGCAGGTCAGACAAACGCTGTTTTAGTTGTTGCCACTGCGATAGCCAGTCAGTTAGTTGCTTTGTATCCCAAACTTGCACGATTGGCTGAGTGGAGGTAGCGTTTTTATCTTGCAACGCTGCATAAAGATTGTGCCAAATTTTGGCCGGTGGGTACAGGGCAGTTTTTGACAGCTTGATTTGCTGGTTTAGAGTAGCTGCGGTTTGTTGTAAATCCGCGGATACCCTATCGTCGTTAATTTGCTCATGACTTTGAATACCTTTATCTTTATGCTCGCTCTTTTGCTCGTTTTTTTGCTCAGCTTGCGGCAATTCAAAATAACTTTTATCAAATGGCAAAGCGGCGTGATGGGTGACCAAATACGCTTTCACCCACTGTTCAAAGTTGGCTAATTGGGGATTTTGGGAATTATCGCTTAGGCTATTCGAATCGTTATTGGGGTCAAGAATAGCGTCATCACTCGCCATTCGGTTTTGCAAAAAGTCGAGTAATTCCTGTACGGGACTGGCAGGTAAATGCTCGTGGGTATCTGTGGTACTTTTACCATTATAAAATATCCAGCACGCTTGCTTGGCGCACAGCAACGCGTCCAAAAACGCGCCTAAATCGTCATCTTCTCGAAATCTGTCACCGCGAATGGGCAACCCTGCCTGAATCAAGTTATAACGGTTTTGCTGCTCTTGCTTTGGAAAATCCGATAAATTTAAATTGAGCATCACCACCAATTTATACGGCAGGCTGCGCACTGAACCGATACGGGCAAAGGTAATCACGCCAGACGGCTCGGCACTTACTTGCTGATTGATAATTGATTGGGCGATGTTTTCGAGTACAAAAGTGAGTTTAAGGGGCAAATTCTCGGTATCAATTTGCTGCACTGGCTCGGTAGGTGGGTTGGTTTTTTTTGCGGTTTTGCTTGTTACCGTAGCGAGGTATTTGCTATTGGCTTCGATATTTTCTTTTAGGTCATTTTGTGCGGCAAAAATCGCGCGCCACGCATTGGTTTGATTAAATAGGCTAAATTTTTGCTGAATGAGTTTTTCTATTTGAGTTAGCCAGTCAGGCAGGGTTTTGACGTCATTACCTAAGTGACGATTGTCATCCAACGTTTGATAAATATCACACAGCACAGCGACGATGTCGGCATCCGCCATGGTCAAGTTAGTCAGTGGTACAAATTTTTCTACCACGCCAAAGCTATTGGTATACTCGCCAAAACTGACCACCGTGGCTTTGGGCATCATCACGCCAGCGACCAAGCGCTCAAGCGCATAAGCAAAGGTGTATCGATAGTCATCATCGGCGGCACTTAAAGTTTGCTGCAAATGCAGCTCATCAAACCCGCGAATAAATCCTGCCTGAGTCAGCAAATCACAAGCACGGGTCATCTGCTCCAAATTAAGCCCAAAGCTTTCATATAGCGGCGCTAGCATCAACCAATCAAATACTTCGCTGCGCTGAAACCGAGCGCCCGCACGATTAAGCAGCGTGTAGTACCCTGTAATCGCTTGCCAAAGTCGGTTAATATCTTTTGCTACCACGCCTGTCACTTTGGCTGGCAACTGATAGCCATCGCCGCCCACGTGTTTGGGGAACGTGGCTTCGATGATGTTTTGGTGCGTTTCGATGTCGGGCAATAATACCAAAATATCTGACAACGCTCGTCTATCCCAAGGATCGGTGGGAATCTGCGCGGGCGTGGCTTGCATATCGCTATAATTTAGCCACCCGATAATCATACTGCGTAGCACTTCAAGCTGGCGCACCATGCTATGACAGACATGAATGGCAATACTGGTATCAAGTGGTTTGGGTCGCCATTTTTCCACGTTTTCAAGTTGCTTGTTAGATTCTTGCTTGAGTTTGTCTTTAATGGCTTTGTATAGACCAAGCGTGGATTCAATATCTTTCAGCCCATTACTTTGAATATTGGCAAGCTGCTGCTGCAAAAGCTGGGTTTGCTGCACGAGATTTTGGCGGCTATCTTCACTCGCTGCCTTTGCTGCTTTTGCTTCCTCGCCTTTCACCAGTTTAAGCATGTCATTGATTTTGGCAGTGGTCGCGACTTCTTCTAGCATTAAGATGTCATGTTGGATAAATTCAAGTAATGTATTGGGCGGTGTGTTATCAAAATCATCTTGCCATAGCACATGTTCATATTCATTACCCGATAAGCTTGCCAGCATGGCAAACACTTCACGCGACTGTTTGCCAAACCGTGACAACAAGGTATGACCATAATCCTTTAGATACCAAGCGTCATGTTTGCTGGCATCGTCTTCCATTTGCATTTGCATGAGCCAGTTTTTATCGACGATATCTGCCCAAAATTGCTCTGATGGATTAAAGTGTAAAATCGTGACGTCGGTGAGCACCCCTAAGCGTTGTAAATCCAGCAATTCTGTCGGCGGTAACTGCTGCAAAGTAAATAAAAACACGTGTTTTGGTAACTTGCTACGACTGATGTTGCGGATGCGGGTCTCTGAATGGTTTAATGCTTGCCAAAACTGCTGATGCAACTGCTCGCGAAACCGGTAGTCATCATCAAACAGCTGTCGCCATAAAAATCGCTGCGCGGCTTCTAACTGTTCATAGTGCTCAACAAGCCAGTCTGGCGTCTCAATGGCGTTGGACGCATCCCGCCCGTTTAAGCGGTTATGCAGCGCATCTTTCTTGGCAATCATGTCACTCACCGCGACAGGCTTGTCTTGCCCCCAATGAGTAAGCCACTGCGGACGATAGGTCATATAGCGATTGAGCATAGTTGCCATATCACTGGCTAGCTGCCAGATGCGTTGATCTTGGGTTTGTAAGTCAGCAGATTGGCTAATCACGTCATTAGACAGTAGCGATTGGTTATTCGCCCAGCTCAAACTGTCAACGATGGCGGGTGTATCAGGTGCAAAACCAGTCGTATTTGGGCTATCCGCTTCTTTGTCTTCAACCAGCGGCGATAAAAATGGATAAAGCGGATGTTGCGGCTGCTCCACAATGGCTTGTCGGTACTGGGTTAAATAGCCAAAGATTTGCCACTGCATGACGTTTTTGGACAGCATTGCCACTTCTGGCACGTCTAATATATCGTCGTCGTCCGAGATGCGCGCATACGTTCTTAAAACCCGCTGCATCAGACCCAAAAAATAGCGACCCCAAAATTCGGTGGTTACTAAGGTGCTGATGCCTGCCTTATCTGCGACTTGTTTTTTTAACCACTCCCCCATGACTTTAGATGGCACAATCACCTGAAATGGCTCAAAAATTGAACTTTGATAACTGGGATTTTTGTAAGCCTTTAACAAATGGTCAAATAGCGTATCGATTTTATTACTTTGTACAATCGTTAGCATGCAGTAAATACTCAAGAATTTTTATAGATAGTGAGTGGGTCGCTCAAAAAATTATACAGCAAAAAAATGCGCCACCATCACCACTCAATGAAAAAATCGCCCGAATTGCCACAGTCACGACACCCAGTGTCGCCTGCAATCTATTAACATCTGTAACTCACTAAGCTTTTATGCAATACAAAGTATGCAATCCAAAGCAAGTAATATATAGCTAACAAAGTGATAAACTTATTTCTACGTCACTCATGAGTATGTTTTTGGTTACGTTTCATCTTTAAATGTTGAAAGCCATTTGTTTTACTTATAATATTAAGCTTATTAGGTCTAACGTATAACAGAAAACAACCGTATAAAAGAAAAAAACAAGGAGACGACCATGACTGACAATACTAACGCTAACCCTATCGACAAATCTCAATTAGACAACGCCCAATCTGATGTTGCCAATCAAGCGATGGAAGGCATCAATCGTACCGACATTAACCAAGATAATGCTAGCACTCCTACCTCTAAGGGTTCTGATGAATCGCTACTTGATATGTTACATGAAGCGAAAAAATTCAAAGATGAAGAATAAGAATAAGATAAAATCAAACGGTTAAGGTATTTACTTAGCCGTTTTTTTACGGGTTAATAAATACGTTTGATAAGCCAGCGCTGACAATAATACAATCACAACAGGTAACATCAGCGTCATATATTTGTAGTGGATATAGCCTAAAGCACCCAATATCCCACCGCCGCAAAAGCTATACCATATCATCGCTTGAAACACGAACATCTTCTTATTAATCGGTCTGCCTGCCAGCCAATTACCCAAGGCTGAGCCCATATCTGAGGTCAATCCTGTCAAATGGGTAGTGCGAATCACCGCACCGCTATAGGTCGCGACCATCGAATTTTGCAGTCCGCAAGCCATCGCGGCAAACACCTGTCCCCAAAATGACTGATAACTAAATAAAATTAAACTAACGATTAATAAACTGGCTTCAATTAACAGAGCTTTGCCATAGCGTTTACCTTCTTTTAATGCCGTACTACCCACCACAAAGCCACTGATAACTGCCCCAGATAAAAACGATAACAACACGATACAAACCATCGCCATCTGCTGATAATGCTGTTCCGCCAATGCTGTGGCAAATAGCGTCACATTGCCCGTTACATGCGAAGCAGATAAATGCGTAAAGCCGACTAACGCGGTGCTATTGATACACCCTGCATTAAACGCCAGCACGCAGCCACCCCATAAAATCCACTTAGGTAATTTATTAATCATTAGCTACCGCCATTTATCAGTCTTTACCTGACTTGCCAAACATGTTAAGCCTGACAAAAAATGGTAAGCTTAACCAGACGGCTTTGCAATCCCTATCCAAACATCAAGCAAAAAAAGTAAGCAAAAAAAAGAGCAACCATGGTCGCTCTTTTATCAACTACCCGCCTAAAAATTAGTCTTCTACCTGCATCATCACTTGTTCAGAGAGTGCCACGGTATTAAACCCAGCATCGACAAATAAAATCTCGCCGGTGATACCAGATGCCCAAGGCGATAACAAGAACATCGCGGCATTGCCGACTTCTTCAATATTGACATTGCGCTGTAGCGGTGACATTTTGGCGTTGGTGTCGAGCATTTTACGAAATGATTTGATGCCACTGGCCGCCAAAGTACGAATCGGACCTGCAGAAATCCCATTGACACGGATACCATCGCTACCTAGAGAACTGGCAAGGTAGCGAATACTCGCTTCTAGACTGGCTTTGGCTAGGCCCATAACATTGTAGTTTGGCAACACATGGATACTGCCTTCATACGTCAAGGTTAACAGCGAGCCTTGGCGTTTTGCCAGCAACTCACGGCTGGCTTTAGCAAGCGCCACAAAGCTGTAGCTACTAATATCATGGGCAATGGCAAAGCCCTCACGAGTGGTCACTTGGGTAAAATCACCATCTAGCTGATCGGCAGGGGCAAAACCAATGGCGTGCACAACCCCATCAATGCCCTCTGGCCAGTGTGCAGCAACTTGGGCAAAACACGCTTCGATTTCGCTATCTGACGCCACATCACACGCCAAGACCTTCTCTGCACCAAACGTTTCGGCTGCCATATCCACGCGTTTTTTCATTTTTTCATTCGGATAGGTCAAAATTAAACTCGCGCCTTCACGATGTAACGCTTCTGCGATACCCCAAGCAATCGATAATTTACTGGCGATACCGGTAACAACGAAACGCTTCCCTGTTAATAGCATGGTTTTTCCTTATTTTTCAGTGAACGAATATGCACTATAATAGCTCAAAATTAGGGGTTAATTCTAGCAAAAAACCCAAACAAAGCAAATTTAGTGATTTTCATGGCGTTTGTGACAAAAATCGCTTTACAAATAGTGGTAAAGCGTTAAGCTATGCCTATTTTTTTTAAACTTAAATGTTATCATGACTATGCCTGCAAATTTTGACGAGATTATCCAACAAAACAGTGATGCCTACCGCACCCTCATTGCATCAACAGGGGAAGACTTAACACGTGAAGGACTGCTTAATACCCCAGAACGTGCCGCTAAAGCCTTTAGTTTTTTGACTCAAGGCTATCATCAAGATTTGGTGGAAATTACTAACAACGCGATTTTTCCAACTGACAATAATGAGCTGGTCATGGTAAAAAATATCGAGTTTTATTCGATGTGTGAGCATCACATGTTGCCTTTTTATGGCGTTGCCCATGTGGCGTATCTGCCCGATGGCAAAGTGATTGGACTGTCAAAAATGGCACGCATCGTGGATATGTACGCTCGACGTTTGCAAATTCAAGAAAACCTAACCCGCCAAATCGCACAAGCAGTGATGGATATGACAGGGGCAAAAGGCGCGGCGGTGGTGATGGATGCCGCGCATATGTGCATGATGATGCGCGGGGTGATGAAACAAAAATCCGATACTCGCAGTATGTCACTACTGGGCGAATTCAAACACAATACCGAAGCAAGACAAGCGCTGTTAATGGCGATTCCAAGCACCTAATATCTAGACTTGGTAGCTAAGCTCAGTGCCTAAACTTAGCACCTAAACAGTCAACCAAAATTAACTAATCAAATAAGCCCCAGTGATGTTACTGGGGCTTTTTTATATTCAGCCGATTTATAACGGGCATATAGCGCTTTTCCATATAGTGCTTTTCAATGTCATCTATTGGCGATACACTAAAATGGTTTTCGATTTTTGCCCTGTAAGTTAATAGCATTAAGACAAACACATTAAAACAATAACAAGGAACATAAAATGATCCATCATACCAAGGCAATTAACAGCTTTCTTGACTACGTTAAAGTTCAATTGCCCATCATCCAAGCGCCGATGGCAGGTGTCCAAGACAGCAAACTTGCTATCGCCGTATGCCAAGCAGGCGGACTTGGCTCACTGCCGGGCGCCCTGCTCAGCCTACAAAAAATCGAAAGCGAAATTGCGAGTATCCGCCAAGCGACCGATGCGCCATTTAATGTCAATTTTTTTGCGCATCAACAACCTGACTATACCCAAGCGATGCAAGAAAAATGGTTGAATGCCCTACAACCTTATTATCAAGAATTTGGTTTGACGCAAGATGAGATAGCCACGACTGGTGGACGTCAGCCATTTACCCATGAACAAGCAGCGCTATTGGCGGATTTAAAAGTCCCTGTAGTGAGTTTTCATTTTGGGCTACCGGACAAAGCTTTGTTAAATATCGTCAAAAAATCCGGGGCGATTGTGATATCCTCCGCCACCACGCCGGCAGAAGCGCGCTGGCTGCAAGCCAATGGGGCGGATATGATTATCGCGCAGGGTTTGGAAGCGGGTGGACATCGGGGTATGTTTTTAAGCCAAGATGTGACCCTGCAAGCGGGCACTTTTAGCCTATTGCCCAATATCATCCGCTCTGTCAGTTTGCCGGTGATTGCGGCAGGCGGTATCAGCGACAACGCTACCGCACAAGCAGCGTTTGCTATGGGCGCCAGCGCAGTACAGGTGGGTACGGCATTTTTACTGGCAGAGGAGTGTGATACCAAAGACTTTCACCGCAAGGCACTGCAAAGTGAGCGAGCCGAACACACCGCTTTAACCAATGTATTTAGTGGCGGCTTAGCACGCGGGATTGTCAATCGCTTTATGCAAGAAACGGGGTATATTAGCGAGTCTGCACCGCCATTTCCCCATGCATCGTTTGTCAGCAACCCCATTAAAGCCAAAGCCGAAAGCATGGGAAGTGATGAGTTTAGCTCACTGTGGGCAGGGCAAAATGCGAGATTGGCGAAAAGTGGTACAGCAGATAAAATTATTCAAGATTTACTGGGCTACTAATTGCAAAAAATAATCTTGATATATTTTGTTAGTAAAAAAAACGTGAGTAGCATCACTCACGTTTTGTTTAATAAACAGTTTAGAAACCTAATGTTTTGCCATCAGGATTTCTTGGGTCAGAATAGCCATAAAACCCAGAATCATCAGCTTGAATAATTTGAATACGTCCCATTGGTGCTTTAGTAACAACTTTATGACCTTTGTCTTGCAACAATTTTATCGTATCAGGACTAATGCCTTCTTCAACCCTAAGCTCATCGGGTAACCATTGGTGATGAACGCGTGGTGTAATTATCGCTTCTGCTGGATTCATTTCATGGTCAATGGTATTAACCACACTTTGCAATACAGTCGTGATGATACGAGCCCCACCTGGACTACCTGTAACCAGCCAAGGTTTATTATTCTTCATGACAATCGTTGGTGTCATTGAAGAAAGTGGACGTTTTTTTGCTTCAATCGCATTGGCAGCGCCACCCACTAGACCAAACGCATTTGGCACACCGGGTTTCACTGAGAAGTCATCCATTTCATTATTGAGTAAAATCCCTGTGCCTGCTGCAACAATGCCACTACCAAAGTTAAGATTTAATGTATAGGTGACAGCAACGGCATTGCCCGCTTTATCCATGACGGAAAAATGCGTAGTCTGGTCACTTTCATAAGGTTGTGGTTTACCAGGTTTAATGGTTGATGAAAGTCTTGCTTTATTATCATCAATCGTTTTGACCCGTTCATTAGCATATGCTTTCGATGTTAAACCTGTGACAGGGATTTTGACAAAATCCGGGTCGCCCAAATATTCTGAGCGATCAGCATAGGCTAATTTCATACTCTCTGCCATGTGGTGAATATTTTTGGCACTATTTGCCCCATCTTCTTTGATAGGGTAATGCTCAAGCATATTTAATATCTCAATCAAGTGTACACCACCCGAACTTGGGGGTGGCATGGTAACAACTTTATAGCCTCGATAATCACCAATAATTGGCTGACGCTCAACAACTTTATAGGCTTTTAAATCTTCAAGTGTCATTGTGCCACCCTGTGATTGCATTTCTTTAGCAATTTTTGTGGCGATTTCACCTTGATAAAATGCTTTTGCCCCTTGTTTGGCAATCAAACGCAATGATTTCGCCAAGTCTTTTTGTACCAACAAATCACCAGATTTCAGCGGTTCACCGTTTTTGAAAAAAATCGCTTTGCTAGCTGACCATTTACCCAGTGTTAATTTTTCTTCCTTTAACGTCTGTGCCAATACATCACTGACAATAAACCCTTTGTCTGCAAGCTTAATTGCAGGCTCAAGCACTTTAGATAATGGCATTGTACCCCATTTTTTTAGCGCATATTCCATCCCAGCTACTGTACCAGGGACACCTGAAGCGTCATGCGTGAACAATGATTTTCCATCAATAACATTCCCTTGATTATCAAGGTACATATCACGGCTGGCTTTGGCTGGCGCAATTTCGCGAAAATCAATCGCAACATCTTTGCCAGTTTTATCATCATGCAACACCATAAAACCACCACCACCAATGTTGCCTGCATTTGGCAAGACGACTGCTAAGGCAAATCCAACCGCGACCGCCGCATCGATAGCATTCCCGCCTTGTTTTAATATATCCAAACCGACTTGCGTTGCTAACCCTTGCTCGGAAGCCACCATACCATTTTTCCCATACACGGGATGAAAGATATCATTATTGCTATCGTAGCGATTTGCCGCTGACTGGCTAGCATTGGTGGCGGGTTTTGGTAATAGTTTGCTTTGGGCAATGGGTGATATCACCAGCATTAAAGCCAATGACAGATTGGTTAAAATCAGTTTAGGTTTTAGTCGCATGTCCCTATCCTTCTAAATTACTGGTTGATGTTGTAGCAGATACACATAATATTTATTGCTACAATATATAGAATCCTTTCACAAAAAACGTCATATTAAATTGTGACAAAAATATTTTTGTTATCTGACCAATTCGTTAATTTTTATTTAAGTTATAAGTATTTACCACAATCTGCAAGCTTTTTTAACTGCCATACCCCATCACTTAAAGATTGCTATCGTTTATTAAGTCTGTGATGTAGCTTAACCACATTGCCCATAATCAAAATTGCTGGAGCGGGCAAGTTTGCCTCACGTTGTTTTGCCACGATGGTCTCAAGCGTGCCTGTCAATACTTGCTGATGTGGCAAGCTGGCATTGGACACAATCGCAATCGGTGTACTGGGATTTTTTCCTGCGTTAATCAAACCACTCGTCAGTTTATCCAGCTGCTTTAACCCCATATAAAAAACCACGGTTTGGTTATCATCAAGCCAGCTAGCAAAGTCTTCATTGATGGTATCCGTCTTAAGAGAGGCGGTGACGAACTTGACAGAGTGCGCATACGCACGGTGAGTCAATGGAATACCGGCACAGCTTGCCGCCGCAGTGGCTGCGGTAATACCAGGCACAACTTCAAACTCAATCCCAGTTGCTACCAACGCTTCGGCTTCTTCGCCGCCCCGCCCAAATACATACGGGTCGCCGCCTTTGAGGCGTAACACGCGCTGTCCTTGCTGCGCCTGTTCCACGAGTAGCTCATTGATTTTTTCTTGCCCCACGGCATGATCACTGGCTTTTTTGCCGACGTAGATTTTGGTGGCATCACGCCTGCATAAATCGAGAATCTGCGCTGAAACCAAATTATCATAAAATACCACATCCGCTTGTTGCATCAATCGTAGCGCTTTAAAGGTGAGCAAATCAGGGTCGCCCGCCCCTGCGCCCACAATATACACTTTGCCAAGCTGTGCTTTATTCGTAGGTTGGTTGTTGGCGTGCTGTTGTAGCAAAATTTCAAGTTGGCTTTCAGCTTTGCTTAGGCTATTTGAATTACCCTCAAATACCGATTCCGCCACTTGTCCTTCAAACGCTTGCTCCCAAAACTTGCGTCTAGCTGTCACATTGGGCAATGCAGCTTTTACTTTATCGCGAAATTTACCTGCCAACCCTGCCAATTCGCCATATTGGGGTGGCACGACTGTTTCGATTTTGGCTCGCAACAGTCTTGCCAGCACAGGGGCTTTGCCTGCACTTGATACCGCAATGGTAATCGGATTACGATCGACGATGGCAGGAAAGATAAAGGTACATAGCGGTGGATTATCAACGACATTGACTGGGATAAAACGGGCTTCACAGTCATGAAAAATCTGCGCATTCACCGTTTCATCATCGGTACAAGCAATGACGATGGTTTGTTTATCCAAATATTTTTGCTGATAAACATCGTTAATCAATTGATGACGAGAATCACTAAATTGCGCAGTGAGTCTTGGCTCATAGCTGGGTGCAACAAAAGTGATAGTTGCCCCAGCCTTATCGAGCAAATCTGCTTTACGCAGTGCCACTTCCCCACCGCCAACCACGAGTACGGGGCGATTTTCTAACTTAAAAAATAGCGGTAAGGTATTCATAGACATTCTCAACATTAGATAGTGACAAGAACAATAGTGACAAGAACAATTAAGCTGAACCGAAGTTCAGCTTAACATTATCATACATACTGCCCATCAAAAATTATAATTGTGTGTGTAGACCACATTCACGGTTTTCTTCAACTTTGGTTGGGTCAAAGTAATCATGTTCATTTGGCAAATCGTGCGCTTTTAAGTAAGCTTCTAAGTCATCTTCTGACCAATGGAACAATGGCGCTACTTTTAACACGCCGTCTTTGCTTTCTGACAACACGTCAAGCGATTGACGAAATTCTGTTTGGTCTTTACGAATCGCATTAATCCACACATCAGGGGCAATTTCTTTCAACGCACGTCCAAATGGCTCAAGTTTGACTTGCTCAGTGAATTTTGCGTGCGCTGGGTTATTCACACTAGGTACACCGTTGAACTCGACATCACGCCAAGCTGCGGTTTGTTGTGGCAAGTAGGTAATCACGTTTAAGTTTAGACGTTTAATCAAATCTTGCGCATGGCGATAAGTGGCTTCAGTGTTATAGCCAGAATCCACGAACAATACTTTGATATCAGGACGTTGTTTGGTAACCATCTCTAATAATACCACTTCGTAAGGGCGAAAGTTGGTCGTGATGATAGGATTACTACCTTGTGCCAGTGCCCAAGCAATGATTTCCTCTGGAGTTTTGCCATTCAATTCTGCGTTGGCTTTGTCTAGGTCGATATTTAATTTATTGCTCATTGGATTTCCTAATGTTTTATGCTGAAAAATTGGGATACGCTATGCTAATCAATTATGCGATGTTTAAAAAATGATTTTTAATGATATTATTATGAAAATTTAGAATTAACAAATTGACTTGAAATGCAGAAACAAGAAGTTAGAAACGACACCGTAGCAACTGGCTAACATTAAAAAGGCGAACCCTTAAATTCGCTCAATCTTAGCATCATTCAACAATTAATTGGCAAAAATCGGTAATTGCGTCACACTGCGCCCTGTATAACGGTGTTTGATATCGACAAAATAATCAAACCAACCAGGGTTAAAATCACTATCATCAATATCAAACTCACTAAACCCTACTTCGGTAAGTAGCTGCAAGGTATCTGGCAAGATATCACCACTAGCGCGCAACACTATAGCGGGGTTATAACTGGGGTGTAGTTGGATTTTTTGCGCCAAACTATAACCGCGTCCATCACGAAAACCATGAAAATCAATCACAATCACTGACAGTAGCGGCATCACTTTGACAAAGTCCTGGTGCAAAAACTGATAATCACTGGCACCTGATAGAATAATACCCAGTTTTTTATCGCCCAACCGATTGGATAATGCTACCAAATCATCCGCTTCTAACTGTGGTTTTGGCGGATTTTTCTCGCTAAATTCGACAGGGCGATAGTCTACCAAAATTTCAGTGATATCTGAGGCATACTGGGATGGGTCGATATGCTCGATTTTTTGCTCATGAATACTCACGCTCACTGACTTTACATTATCAATCACTTGGCTTTGGTTAATGAGTGCCATGGCTTATCCCTCCACCGGCTGTTCTGATTTGTCACGATATACATACTCTTTAAATGGCTCAATGCCGATACGATCAACCACTTCGGCAAATGTTTCACTACCAAAGTCGGTATCTGCCGCTTGGCGATATTTAAGATAGACTTGCAGGATATCATCCACCGTCGCCGCCACCGCATCGACAGGCACCGATTTGCCCAAAATATCGCCTAATTTGGCGTTTTGACCCGATCTACCACCCAGCGAGATTTGGTACCAATGCTCGCCTTTTTTATCCACACCCAAAATACCGATATCGGCGACGTGGTGATGCGCACAGGCATTCATACAGCCTGACATGTTTAGGCGAATTTCACCAATATCATGGACAAAGTCTGCGTCTTGGAAATATTGGTTGACTTGGTTAACGATATTTAAGGTGCTGGCATTGGCCAATGAGCAATAGTCAAAGCCTGGGCATGAGATAATATCCGTCAATAAGCCAATATTTGGGCGGGCAAGGTCGTATTGTTTGAGCACCTGATAGACGTCATATACATCTTCAAGTTTGACGTCCGTGAGCACCAAGTTTTGATGATGGGTGCCGCGCACTTCACCAAAGCTGTATTTATCCGCCAAATCAGCCACCACGCGCATTTGGGTAGCGGTGATATCGCCGGTATCTTGCATAAAGTGTTTGAGTGAGATAATCACCACCTGATAGCCTTTGACTTTATGCTCGCGAGTATTTTGGTTAAACCAACGCACAAACTCGCTATCTTCAAACTGGGCAGACAGTTTGTCTTGGCTAGCTTGTAATTGTTGTTGGCTGAATGTTTGATACGCTGGCGGTGGAAAGTAGGTTTTGGCGTGTTCAATTTGTTCAGCTGTCAGTGTTAACGCACCGTCTTTATTGTATTTTTCCCAATCTTCTTCCACGATTCGTGAAAACGCTTCGGCGCCCATACTTTCAACCAAAATCTTGATACGCGCTTTGTATTTGTTGTCACGGCGACCGTATTGGTTGTAGATACGTAAGATGGCATCTAAATAAGAGAGTAAATGGCGTTCCGGTAAAAACGGACGAATCACTTTACCAATCACAGGGGTGCGACCTAGACCACCGCCCACAATCACTTCAAAGCCGATGTCACCTGCGTCATTTTTGACCACATGCAGGCCAATATCATGCAGCTGGGTCGCGGCACGGTCTTCCCGAGTACCGATGACCGCAATTTTAAATTTACGCGGTAAATAGGTAAATTCTGGGTGAAATGTTGACCATTGGCGAATGATTTCACAATATGGGCGCGGATCGGCGATTTCATCAGCCGTCACACCGGCAAACTGGTCGGTGGTGGTATTGCGGATACAGTTGCCCGAGGTTTGAATCGCATGCATTTGTACCGATGCCAATTCTGCCAAAATATCGGGCACTTCTTCTAATTTTGGCCAGTTAAATTGCATATTGGTACGGGTAGTGATATGACCATAGCCACGGTCGTATTTTTCGCTGATGTCAGCAAGTTTACGCAGTTGATACGTCGCAAGCAGACCATAAGGAATCGCCACGCGAAGCATCGGCGCATGACGCTGAATATATAGACCATTCATCAGGCGTAATGGCAAGTACGCTTCTTCACTGAGCTCGCCAGCCAAATAACGTCGGGTTTGGTCGCGAAACTGCTCGACCCGATCGTCTACCAATTGTTGGTCAATTGCGTTGTATTTATACATGCGGATTCCTATGTCACTAATACAAATTCTAATTACAAATTAAATTTAAATTTTAGCTGTTGCAGCCATTTCAACTGGGTGAAATTTTAACCTGCCTATCATAAATGCCCAAGGGGTTTTTAGTAAATTCCATTTTTACATAAATATATCGAGTTACTGCATTTATTATTGCGAAGCGCAATATTCTATTATACGCTACCTTAATCTTTTTGAACCGTCTGTTTTTTTGACAGGTTAATTTTGACCCGCTAATATAGGAAATCCGATGAGCCAAAGCGCCACTTCAACTCTCCATTCTCTAAGCCAACTGGTGCCACCACACGGTAGTGACACATTAAAAGAAAAATTACTTAAAGGCGATGCGTTAACCGCTGCCCAGCAAAAAGCCAAAAATCTGCCAAAAATCCAAATCAGCTCCCGTGAAGCCGGTGATTTGATTATGCTCGGTATTGGCGGCTTTACCCCGCTAGATGGTTTTATGAACCAAACAGACTGGCAAAGCGTATGTGACAATATGCATTTAACCACTGGCGACAATGCGGGCGTGTTTTGGCCCATTCCTATTACCCTATCGACCGATGCTGCCACTGCCGATACGCTAAACCTAGGCGATGACATTGCGCTGGAATACCAAGGCGAAATCATGGGGATTTTGACCTTAAGCGAAAAATACCGCATTGATAAAGCGCATGAATGCCAAACCGTCTTTGGCACCACAGAGATTGAGCATCCCGGCGTTGCCATGGTAATGGCACAAGGTGATGTCAACCTAGCGGGCGATGTGGTGGTATTAAGCGAAGGCGAATTCCCGAGCAAATATGGTGATATCTACCTCACCCCGGCACAAACCCGTGACATCTTTACTAAAAATGGCTGGAAAACCGTCGCTGCCTTCCAAACCCGTAACCCGATGCACCGCTCACATGAATACCTTGCCAAAATCGCCATTGAAATCTGTGATGGCGTACTCATTCATTCATTGCTTGGTGCATTAAAACCTGGGGATATTCCTGCAGATGTACGCCAAGAAGCCATTGGTACCTTAATCGACCATTACTTCCGTAAAGACACCGTCATCCAAGCAGGCTATCCACTAGATATGCGCTACGCCGGTCCGCGTGAAGCATTATTACATGCCTTATTCCGTCAAAACTACGGCTGTAGCCATTTGATTGTCGGGCGTGACCATGCAGGCGTGGGTGATTACTATGGCGCGTTTGATGCGCAGCATATTTTTGATACGCTCAAACCGAATGATTTAATCACCCAACCGTTAAAAATTGACTGGACATTCTGGTGTGACGCTTGTGACTCGATGGCATCGACCAAAACTTGCCCACACGATGCCAGCCATCATGTCAAAGTCTCAGGTACCAAATTGCGTAAAGCCTTATCTGAAGGGGAAGACGTGCCTGATAACTTTAGCCGTCCAGAAGTGTTAGCGGTACTTCGTAAGTACTATGAAGGCTTAGAAGATCATCAAAAACATAAAGTTGAGCTAACCGGTCACTCTGCAAAATAATTATTGCGCAGTTTACCGCTTATCAATCGATAAAAAGGGTATGTGATAATACCCTTTTTTTTATTCAACCTTTAGCAAAAAAATTAGCAAAAAAAGAAGCACACGGCTTCTTTTTTTATTGCTTAACTAAGCTAAATCACATATTCGACGTGCGAATCTTGCAGAAAATTGGCAACAAAATGATTCGAGGGGTGATTAACTAGCGTTTCATAATCCCCAATTTGCACGATTTGACCTTGGTTCATCACCACAATTTCGTCGGATAATTCTGCCGCTTCTTCTTGGTCATGGGTCACTAAAATACTGGTGACACCGAGCTCATGATGAATTGAGCGCAGCCAGGCGCGTAATTCTTTACGCACCTTGGCATCGAGTGCACCAAATGGCTCATCGAGTAACAACAGCTTTGGCTCTACCGCTAACGCACGCGCCAATGCGATACGCTGACGCTGACCGCCTGAGAGTTGATGCGGGTATTTTTTTGCGGTTTGGGATAGTTGCACCAGCTCCAGCAGATAATTGACCTTTTTGGTGATTTCCGCGTTGCTTAAGCGTTTGTTTTTTGGCATGACGGTCAAGCCAAACGCCACGTTATCAAACACGGTCATATGGCGAAATAACGCGTAATGCTGAAACATAAAGCCGATATGACGCTGCTGCACAGGCACATCGGTCACATCTTCACCATCAAAAAAAATACGCCCCGTATCGGCAAGCTCAAGCCCTGCGATGATGCGCAGTAAGGTAGTCTTACCACAGCCTGAAGGTCCCAAGAGTGAGGTTAATTTGCCCGTCGGTACGGTTAAATTGATTGGTTGTAGTGCAGTAAAGCGACCAAACTGTTTGGTGATATCACGGATTTCGATACTCATGGTATTCTCTTAACTTTTTTACTTTTTAAATTGTATCAATGTTATTCATCATTGGCAGACTGACGTTTAGTCAACGCCTGCTGCACGATTAAGGTAACGAGCGCCAACAACGCCAATAAACTCGACAACGCAAACGCTGCCGTCATGTTGTATTCATTGTAAGCAATCTCAACCAATAGCGGCATGGTATTGGTTTCACCGCGGATATGACCTGAGACCACACTCACCGCGCCAAACTCACCCATCGCACGGGCATTGGTCAAAATAATACCGTATAGCAATGCCCATTTGATATTAGGTAGCGTCACCCGCCAAAACATTTGCCAGCCTGACGCGCCGAGTGTTAATGCCGCTTGCTCTTCACTGCTACCCTGCGACTGCATCAGCGGAATCACTTCACGCGCCACGAATGGAAAAGTCACAAACATGGTGGCAAGCACGATACCGGGAATGGCAAAAATCACCTGAAAACCAAAGTATTCTAGCCAGCCGCCAAGCCACGTATTGGCGCCCAGTAGTGCCACAAACATCAAGCCTGCAACCACCGGCGACACCGAAAATGGCAAATCTAGCAGCGTGGTGAGGAATTGCTTACCTTTAAAATCAAATCGGGTCAATAGCCAGGCTAATGCAATCCCAATCACCGTATTAATCGGCACCACAATCAGCGCCGTAATCAAGGTAAGCTTGATGGCCGATAATGCCTCGTCATCGGTCAAGGCAGCCACATACAACTGCCAGCCAGATTTTAATGCCTCATAAAACACCGATATCAGCGGAATCACTAGCATTAGCGTCATAAACGCCACCGCAATACCAATTAAGGTATAACGTAGCCATTTTGGCTCACGGGTTGCGGCTTGGGTTTGGTAAGGATATTGGCTGCTGTCTATCATACACTTGCCCCGCCCATACGTTTGGTAAATAGCCACTGCAAGGCATTAATGGCAAATAAAATCACAAACGAAATCATCAACATAAACAAAGCAACCGCGGCAGCCCCTTGCACATCAAAGCTTTCAAGCTTACCAATAATGATTAACGGTAAAATCTCAGACTTCATCGGTAAATTACCCGCAATAAAAATCACCGAGCCATACTCCCCCGTCGCCCGCGCAAACATCATCCCTGAGCCCATCAGCAACGCAGGATACAACTCTGGCAAGATGACCCGTCTAAAAGTTGTCAATCTCCCAGCACCTAGCACCGATGCCGCCTCTTCATATTCTGGCGACAGCTCCGCAAGCACAGGTTGCACCGCACGCACAATAAACGGCAGACTCACCACAATCAGCGCCAACCAAATACCAATAGGGGTAAAAGCAATTTTAATGCCGAATGGCGCAAAAAACTGCCCGATTAAACCATTGGGTGCATATAAGGTTGCTAGCGAAATACCCATTACCGCCGTTGGCAAGGCAAAAGGTAAATCCACCAGCGCATTTAAAATCGACTTTCCCCAAAACTCGTAGCGCACCAATACCCATGCAATCAGCGTACCAAACACCAAATTGGTCAATGTAGCTAGCAATGACATTTTTAGCGACAGTTCAATCGCCGCCTTGACGCGCGGCTCGGCAATGGTTTTGATAAAGCCTGCCACGCCAATATCGGCGGTCGTCAGTACCATTGCCACAAATGGCAACAGTACGATAATCGACAATGCCAACACACTGATGCCCAAACTCAAATTAAAAAACGGCATGATATGGCGCTTTTTATTGCGTTTTAAGGGTGAGTTGGGTGTTTTAGGCTGATTGTTTGATGTTAAATCGGCTTGATGGTTAGCATTGATGCTTGCCATGCAGGGCTTCCTTTACTAATAATCGGTAGGCAACGTCAGAATTTAAAATAATAAACATACAAAAATAAAAATTCAAAAATAAAGATACAAAAAGCTCTGTACCCAAAATCTTAAGCACGGCTATAGTACCATCTCACTTTGAATTTCCAAACTATATTTATGCGCTTTAAATATTCTTAGCTAGAATAAAAAACCAGAGCCGAACTCTGGTTTTGTTAGATAAAAACAGCAAACTATTTTGCTGCAGGTGCCGATGCTATGGTGCTCGTTGGGCTGGCGAGTTGGTCAAAGACACCCCCATCTTTGAAATATTTGGTCATGATATCCGTCCAGCTACCAAATTCGGCATTCGGACTAAAGGTGGTAAGCGTGGGTAATTTATCTTGATTTTTAGCCAGTACCGCCGCATCGCTTGGGCGCAGGTATAAATCTGCCGCCAATTGTTGGGCAGGCTCGCTCCATAAATAATCAAGATACGCTTTCGCTGCGTCGTTCGTGCCTTTTTTATCGGTCACTGATTTAACAATTGCCACGGGATTTTCTGCTGATATAGTGTAGCTTGGATAGACAATTTGCACATCGCCTTTACCAAACTGTTTGACCGCGAGATTGGCTTCGTTTTCAAAGGTGACTAACACATCGCCAATTTGACGTTGTAAGAACGTGGTAGTCGCCGCACGCCCACCATTTTCATACACCGGCACATTTTTGAGCAACGCTTTGACAAAGTTTTTGGTTTTGCTTTCATCTTTATTAAAACTATGTAAGCCGTAGCCATATGCGCCTAAGAAAGCATAACGCCCATTACCCGTGGTTTTTGGGTTGGCAAGTACGATTTGTACACCTGGTTTTGCCAAATCAGACCAGTCTTTGATTTGTTTTGGGTTGTCTTTACGCACCAAAAACACGATGGCACTGGTATAAGGGACTGCTTTGTTTGGGAATTGGCTTTGCCAATCTTGTGCCACCAAGCCTTTTTTCACCAACAGCTCTACATCTGAGCCTTGGTTCATACTCACTACGTCCGCTTGCAGACCATTGGCAACGGCGAGCGCTTGTTTACTAGAGCCGCCATGCGATTGCTGGATATCAACGGTTTTGCCGCTATTTTTGGCTTCGTAGTCTTTGATAAACAATGGATTGTAGCTTTTATAAAAGTCACGCGCAACGTCATAGGAGACATTGAGCAGTTTAATACCGCCTTTATCGCTCGCGCCTGCATTTGATTGCGTAGCGGCTTGACCTGAAGCGACTTGTTGATCTTGCTGGGTGGGCGCACGTGAACAGCCCGCTAGGCTCACGCCTAATAACGCCAGACTTGATAGCACGGCTACGGTTTTGTGTTGAACCTTAGTTTTTTTTTGAAAATTAACAGTCATCATGGTCACCCCTCATCTCAATGTATAAAAATCAATATATAATGTTAAATGTTTAATTCATTCCTACTATTTTACAAAAAAAGCGTCGTCAACCAAAAACAATATTATTCTTTATCTATATTCCACTTCTGAATATTACATTATAAAATATAATGTAATAGTTAAAATTAACCTCTTAATAGGCTGTATCCCACCTAAATCATACCTAAATCACAAATGTCACGTTGTCAGCTTTATCATTTTCCCCTACAATTTTATTTTTAATTATCAAGAATCCGCCATGGCAAAAGCTTCCAAAACCGTTATCAAATCAATTGAAGAGCAGCTCGCACGACTGGATTTGCAAACCACCGCATTAAATCAGGCTGATGACGTATTTTTGGCGCTGCTTGACGATGGTGAGCCTGATAATAAAACAACTACAAAGCGTGGCAGTGTTGATAACTTAAGCGTTGATAACTTAAACGATTATGACTTTAGCGAACAATTAGCCATTCAAGATCGCGATAGCCAACTGCACCAGGCGTTAAGCGATACTGTATTGTCACTGAGCGATTATCTATCCGCTGTGCAGTTGGTGATTAGTGAAACGTTTGCCCATACCGTTTGGGTAAAAGCTGAAATCCGTAGTCTGTCAGCCAAAGGCGGTCACTACTATTTTGAATTGGCGGATAAAGATATGGATGGCAAAGTCACCGCCAGCTGCCGCGGCACGCTATGGCGCGGTCAAGCAGCCAAAGTACTGTCAAAGTTTGAAAAAAACACTGGCATGAGCCTTGAGCGAGGCTTGAATGTATTACTCAAAGTCTCAGCCATATTCCATGCCCAATATGGCTTTTCGCTAAACATCGTCGATATCGACCCCACCTACACATTGGGGGATTTGGCAAAGCAATATCAAATGATTTTAACCAGACTGCATGAAGAAGGGCTACTCGATCTCAATCAATCGCTCCCCATGCCGTTTGATATTGAGCATGTGCTCGTCATCGCCCCTGAAAAAGCCGCAGGGCTGGGCGATTTTCGCGCGGATGCCGATAGGCTTGCCAGCACAGGGGCTTGTATTTTTCATTATGAGCACGCCACCTTTCAAGGTAATCACGCCCCTGAAGACATCCGCCAAGCCATCATTAAAGGCATGAAAAATCTGAACAAGCAGCATATTACCGCAGATTTGATTGTGATTATCCGAGGTGGTGGCGCGGTGGGCGATTTGGCCTATCTCAATGATTACGAACTTGCCGCGCTGGTGGCTGAGCAGCCGATACCGGTATGGGTCGGCATTGGTCATGAGCGCGACCGTGTCATGCTAGATGAAGTCGCACATCAAAGTTTTGATACCCCATCCAAGGTTATCGCAGGCATTCGCAATCATTTGCTCACTATTACCCAAGGTGCCAAACAACATTTTTTGACCATCGAGCAAATTGCTAAATCCAGCATCTTGCAGGCACGCCGTGATAGCGAACAACAACTCACCAAGATACAATCGGCAGCGCAGCGACAATTATCTGCCGTTAAACTTGCCATGGACAACCAATTTGTACAGATTCGCCAACTTGCTTATCAACAAATCACCACGGCTCGTCAATCGACCGATCGACTGCGTGAGATGACATTGTTACAGCATCCGTCGACCGTATTAACCCGTGGCTATGCGATTATCAGAACCTCCCATCCTGCCTCAAAGGACTTAGCCTCACATGATTCAACATCAAATGACCTCGTATCGAATACGGTGATGACTTCGATTGCCCAAGCTGAACCCAATTCAACCATAACCATTGAACTACAAGATGGCTATCTACAAGCCACCATCAACGCTAAACACGCAAAAAACTGACCTATCCACCAACAGGAATAACCATGACCGAGCCAACTGATTTTAAAAGCGCCTATGAGGTGTTAAAAACAAATGCACAGCTGTTGCAAAATAGCCAAGAGCCTAACATCGATGCGCTGATGACCATTGTAGCGCAGTCCATTGACGCCTATAAAGTATGCCAAGCGCGAATTGATGCCGTCGAAGCCTCGCTTAACCAAGCATTTGAAACAGACTAAGTTTCAATAAAGAAAGCAGAATAAAAAAGCCACTATCGAGGGATAATGGCTTTTTAGTTGGGCATTTAAATTTCTACTTTGGCACCCATTTCTACCACATTGTTGCTAGGAAGTTTTAGAAACTCAGCCGCTGTGCCGGCATTACGGTGCATATGGGCAAACAATTTTTCACGCCATAATGCCATACCTTTGATGCTCTCAGATGCCACCACTGCCTCATGGGATAAGAAATAACTTACCTTGGCAGGATCGAAATCAAAGTTAAATTGCTGAATGTGTTTGAGTGAATCTGGCACATCAGGGTCATTTTTAAAGCCAAAATTAAGCACCACCTTCCAGCAATTGTGTCCCAAATAGGTCACTTCACTACGTTTACTAAGACCCACCCAAGGGGTTTCTAAAGTATTAACGGTGACAAAGATATTGTACTCATGCAAGCATTTATTGTGCTTTAAGTTTTGTTTCAACGCCACGGGTACGATATCGACTTCAGAGACCATAAATACGGCAATGCCTTTGATTTTTTTGATATCTTCAAACAGCACTTGGCAGTGCTGATTGATTAAGATTTTCTCCTGCAGCAGCGCTTGCTGATTTTGCAGCTCTTGGATATTCTCAAGTGGCGCGTTTTCAATATCTTGAGTGAGCTTTTCTAATTTGCCTTGTGTTGACTCCAAGGCTATTTGTAAGCGTTTATTGGTAAAACTACCAAACAAGTCATCCAAGAAATTTTTTAAGTTAATTTGTCTTGTGGTATGGGCAATTCTCACCAAGTTACGCCCATCTCGCCAAGTCATCATTAACACAAACATGACGCCCCCTAACAACAATGGGAACCAGCCGCCCTTGAACAATTTGAGCAGATTTGACGCCCAAAACAAGAAATCCACCACAAAGAACAATGAAGTCGCGGCAATACACAGTAGCAATGGGTATTTCCACGCATAGCGAATTACAAAGAAGGTCAATATCGTGGTAATCAGCATATCCGTACAAACCGCAATACCATAAGCGGCCGCTAACGCACCCGATGATTTGAACATCACCACAGCAAACGCAATGGCGATAAATAAACCCCAGTTAATCGCTGGAATATACACCTGACCCACTTCTTTAACATTGGTATACACAATACGCATACGCGGTAAAAAGCCCAGTTGCACCGCTTGTTTGGTGATACTAAATGCCCCAGAAATCAGCGCTTGTGACGCAATCACCGTCGCTAAAGTTGCCATCACCACCATGGGGATACGCATGGCATCTGGAATCATCAAAAAGAAGGGATTGGATTTGCCATCAGGATTGGCGAGTAAAAATGCGCCTTGACCAAAATAATTGAGCAGCAAGGCGGGCATGACAATGGAAAACCAAGCGATACGAATCGGTTTTTTGCCAAAATGCCCCATATCGGCATACAAGGCTTCACCGCCTGTCACGCACAACACAACTGCCCCCAAAATGATAAAGGCGAGTGTCGGATTGGTCATCACAAACTGATAAGCATAGATGGGATTGATGGCTTGCAAGATTTCGACATTGTGCTGAATATGATAAACCCCAATGCCAGCAATCAACAAAAACCATAGCACCATCACAGGTCCAAACAGCTTACCGATACCTTTGGTACCAAATTTTTGCACAAAAAACAGTAAGAACAAAATGGTCAGCGTGGCAGGAATTACCACACTATGCAGCCGCGGCGATACCACCGTCAAACCTTCTACTGCCGATAGCACCGAGATGGATGGGGTAATCACCCCATCACCATAAAACAAGCAAGTACCAAATATCCCCATGGTCATGATGATTGCGTGCAATTTTGGGCGATGTTTCACCGCGCTTGATGCCAAAGCGAGCATCGCAATCAGACCGCCTTCCCCTTTATTGTCGGCACGTAGCACCAACGAGATGTACTTGAGACTGACGATGATGGTAATCGTCCATACAAATAATGACAGCACCCCATAGATATTGGCAACGTTAAAGGCGACATGACCAGAATTAAAAACTTCTTTGACTGAATACAGTACACTGGTACCAATATCGCCATAAACGACCCCGATTGCCCCTAATGTCAGTGCAGGAACCGAGCTTTTAGCATGTGCTTTACTCATAAATTAACGACGCAATTTGATAAGATGGATTATTATAAGTCGAATTATAAAATTGCGGTTAAATTATATTTTGTAACCAAAGTTATCTATTTACTTGACGATAGTAACATTTTAGCAGGTTGAAATTAAACTGCGTTTGCTTTGCCTAGATATTACGTCTATTAGCAGAATATTTTCAACCCCAGTCAGCGTGGCTTCAGCCATTTTTTTGTGCTTATCGCAAACCTTGATTTACAAAATCTAAAAAATCCGACGGCTGGCAGACGGATTTATCATAGGAAATATGCTGGATGATGTCATTTGATATACTTAATAGGTGGCAATATAAAACTATCGTAAACAGCCATCAAGCATCAAATAAAACATAAATGTTGCATAAGGGTACAGTTAGGTAGATAATGTTGTTTATTATAAAAATTTTGTGCAATTCCTGCGATTGCTAAAAGTTAAAGGCTAAGACATAAAGCGTAAGATAAAGAGCGTAAGGATAGTAAAAAGCGATGAACGAAAATGATTTACGGGTCATTAAGACTGAACAACATATCGAGCAAGCTTTTCTGGCATTACTGCAGCAGAAACCTTACCGCGCCATCACTGTCCAAGATATTTTAGATACGGCAGCCATTAACCGCTCAACCTTTTATCGTCATTACGCCAGTAAAGAGGCGCTGGCAGAGAAAATGGTGAGTAATTTTCGCCAAGTGTATGAGAAGTTCTTAACTGAACGTTTTAGTGTTGCCAGTCAAGAAAATTTACTGATGTGTTTGGAACAATTTTGGGCGTTTATTCACGCGCAAAAACAACGCATACTCGCTCTTTGGCAAATCAAAACCCCCAATATTCATTTATATGATGACATGTATGCGTTAATCAAAAAAAATTATATTGAGCATGCCAAGCGCCACGAACGCCCAGGCGACTTGGATTTTCAAGGGCATACGTATGCAGGGATTATATTAAATAATTTAAGTTACTGTCTGCAGCAAGACCACCAAATGTCACTTGAGGATATTCGTAGCAATATACAACTGATGATGCAGACGGTCTCTATACAGTAATCTCTTATGGCAATAATCTGTCATCACCATAATCTGCCATAACCCCAATGTCATCATTAGAGGCTAGTGACAGAGTGCTAAAATTAGATTTAGGATTTTTTACCGACCAAGTCAATCACCCAAAGCTCCGCTTGCGAGCCCAGCCGAAACGGTACCCCCCAAAAACCATACCCCGAGCTTACAATCACATCAGTATTGTTGATACGTTCATAGCCGTAACCCAAACGGTTGATAAATTTGACAATAAAATTGGCAGGAAATATTTGCCCATTATGGGTATGTCCAGACACTTGCAAATCAATCGGTAATTGTACGTTTTGTTCGATCTCATTGGGCTGATGGTCAAGTAAAATTATCGGCTTATCGGTACTTGACGGCATTAATTCCTTGGTCGCTTTACGATAGCTGGCATGATTATCCAGTCGCCCTACCAACCAAAGTTGGTTATCAACTAACACTTTATCATCTGCCAATAAGGTGATATTGGCTTTTTTGATCGCATCGCGAATCTCGCCTTCATGCCCATACATATCATGATTACCTAGCGTGGCATACGCGCCCATTGGCACTGCACTTGCTAGTTGCTGCAGCGCGGGCTGCATATTTTGCGAGGTATAATAGTCAATATTATCATCCATGATATCGCCAGGCATCAGCAGTAGTTGCACCTTCTGTGCTTTTACCATCTCAGTTAATCGATTAATTTGCCGCTCACCGACCAACACACCCAAATGCAAGTCTGAAACCATCCCAATCCGAATCGGTTTGGCAAGTGGTTGATTGGCAGTCAAGGTGATATGACGAATGGTGGGTGTATAAGCATTATAAATACCCATCAACACCATGCCAAAAAACACGAGCGGCAACAAAATGCGCTGCCCGTAAATTTGATAACTCACGGCATTAAAAAATTGCGGGGCAACTTTCATCAACACCAGATTGATAATGCCCACCGCCGCCATCGACATGATGACAAACCACAAAATAGTCAGCCAAGTCATAGACAGCTTGAGCCCAAAGCTTGTCAATCGTGCGATGCCAAATACCAATAACGCATTACTCACCACAAATAGACTACTCATCAAATAGCGAGAAGAGCGATCGGATAGCCAAGACCCTGCCCACCACTGCAGCCCCCGCCCCGCGCCATAAGTAAACAATTCAAACAACAATACAATGACGGTCAGAAATATCCAACGCATACCAGCCCCAAATTTTTTATCATAAGTAAAGGTTATATAAAGAATGTTTGTGAATTTACAATGTCGCTTTATCTATTAAAGCCAATCAGTGAATTTGAAAAAATCAATTAATATAATTTTCCCATTAAAAAACCCAACTTACGAGAATAAGTTGGGTTTTTTCGATATCGGCTCATCCGATAGCGGTATTGTGGCAGGTTTATTGATTTTTAACAAGCAATAAATTTGCTATAATAACCCTTTTGGCACTTTTAAACATTATGACTTATTCAACTGCTGTTAATTTATCTGATATTGCGAGCCCTGCCCAAACTCGCGTCATTGTGGGGATGTCAGGGGGTGTTGACTCTTCTGTCACTGCCGTTTTGCTCAAACAAGCGGGCTTTGATGTGGAAGGCTTGTTTATGAAAAACTGGGAAGAAGATGACGGTACCGAATATTGTACCGCCATGACTGATCTTGCCGATGCGCAAGCGGTGGCGGATAAAATCGGTATTAAACTGCATACCGCCAACTTTGCCATGGAATATTGGGATCGCGTATTCGAGCATTTTTTGGCGGAATATAGCGCCGGTCGCACCCCAAACCCTGATATTTTATGCAATAAAGAAGTCAAGTTTAAAGCCTTTTTGGATTATGCGTTAACCTTGGGCGCGGACTATATTGCCACCGGCCACTATGCACGCCGCGGTTTTAGCGATGAAACTGGCAAAGCGCCACTGCTACGCGGACTTGATAACAATAAAGACCAAAGCTATTTTCTGCACGCGGTGGCAGGTGATAAAATCGCCAAAACCTTGTTTCCTGTGGGTGAGTTAGAAAAACCTGAAGTACGCCGTATCGCCGAGCAATACGATTTAGCGACAGCGAAGAAAAAAGACTCTACGGGCATTTGCTTTATCGGCGAGCGACGCTTTAAAGACTTTTTACAGCAGTATTTGCCCGCTCAAAAAGGCGATATCTATACCGATGATGGCAAAAAAATCGGCACCCATGATGGCTTAATGTATTACACACTTGGTCAACGTGGCGGTATTGGTATTGGTGGGGTCAAAGATAGAGATGAGGCGCCTTGGTTTGTGTTACACAAAGACTTAGATAATAATCGCCTGATTGTCGGTCAAGGGCATGACCATCCGATGTTACAATCCACCCAATTGACTGCCTATAAACTTGACTGGGTGGTTGATGCGCCCGCTCAACTGTTCACCGCCCAAGGCTATCGCTGTACTGCCAAAACGCGCTATCGTCAGCCCGATCAAGCCTGTACAGTTTTTGCCCTTGATGAAACGGGTGACACCATAAAAGTGGTGTTTGACGAGCCACAGCGTGCGGTGACGCCCGGTCAGTCTTGTGTGTTTTATCAAGATGACATCTGTTTAGGCGGTGGCGTGATTCAAACCATCGATGCCCCTACTAGCCTAGCTGAAGTTTAAAGTTTAATACACATCAAGACACAAACAGCGCAAATTGATACCATTTGCGCTTTTTTTATAGCCTGTTGATTAAGAAAAGTTTGCGGCTAGGCGTTTGTTCCACCCTGCTTTTTTTCGTAAATAGCCAATTCCCCAGCAGCTTAAATAAATCACAAATGAAATGGTGGTGATATAAGGTGAAATCGGCAGTCCAGGTCCTAACGACAGTAATATGCCGCCGACCCCAGCGGTGATGGCAAACAGCATAGACAACAAATAGACATAGATAGGTCTAGCCGTCACTTGACTCGCCGCTGCGGCAGGCGTGATGAGTAACGATAATAACAGCAATGCACCGACAAACTGCACACTCACCGCCACCACAAGACTCAGCGCAAACATAAACAGCAAGGATAAAAATGTTAAATTCAAATGCTGCGCTTGGGCAACTTGCGGGTCGACTGCGGCAAATAACATGCGCTGACCAAATAGGGCAATGATTGACAGCACAATCACCGCAACCACTAACATCGACTGCAATTCAGCGGGCGTGATTGCAACAATTTGCCCGGTTAATAAGCCAAATTTATTGGAGGAGCGACCTTGATACAAGGATAAAAACAACACCCCCAGCCCAAGCCCGAATGGCAACAAAATACCCACCACTGAGTTGCGATTTTTGCCATCAATCCCCATGACCCCCAGCACCATGCCAGCCGTCACCGCCCCAATGACGGCGCCTAGGGTGACTGAAGACCCTAACCATAAGGCACACGCCGCCCCTGCAAACGACAGCTCTGCTGTCCCATGCACGGCAAACGCCATGTCCCGTGCCTGTACCATCGGTCCAATGAATCCCGCCATCACACCCAGCAATACCGCGGCCACGATGGACGTTGATACCAAGGGCAACAGCTCAGCAAAGTTATCAAAATTGATGATGGTATGTAGCCAAGTCGTGAGCAGCATGTGAATTCCAAAAGTTAAAAAACCATCGAATGTGATGGCTTGTTTTTGATTGAAGCAAATAAATTAGCGAAATCGATTGATTAAGTCGACACCACCGAGGTTGGCAGTCGCATTTTCAAGGCGCAGCACTTTATCTACCAAAGGTATAATCGGCTCGAGTTCGTGACTAATCATCAAAATCGCAGTATGATGCGCCTGTTTGCGATGGGCTAAAATATCACTAACCACATACTGGCTTGCCACATCAAGACTCAGCAGCGGCTCATCCATCAACAAAACATCAGGCTCAGCGACCAAGGCTTGAGCGATACGCATGCGCTGCTGCTCACCACCCGAGAGCATGGTAAGCGGCGCATCACAAAATGACTCACCACCGACTTCCGCAATGGCTTTATCCACCAAATATTTTTTTTGTTTTGCTGTCTGCCAAAAACTGCCTAAGGTTTTTTTGGGGCTAAACAGACCAAACAGATAATTTTCTCCATCTAGCCCTAGCTGCACCAAGTCCCTACCCCGAATGGGTAGTTTTGGCGCAAAGTCTTTAAGCTGAGGCACATAGCCCACTCGAATGTCTTTGCCAAGCGTGATTGAACCACTGGATAGTGGCACAAGTTTGAGTAAACTTCGCAGCAATGTCGTCTTGCCTGTACCATTGGCGCCAAGCAATGCCACAAATTCACCCGATAAAATCGAAAAATTGATATCCTGCCATAGCAGACGTTGTCCAAAGTGCATACTGGCATCTTTGACTTGCAAAACGACTTGCTGTGATTGGGGCAGTTTGACAAACGATTGGCAATGAATGGCCTGCGCAAACTGCCGCTCGCTATTGGCTATTTTGGTGGTTGACATGGGCATGGTGGCTACTTGTTCATCCTAACAGCAAGATTAACGATAAGATCCTAAAGGCGAGGATGGTTGATTGGCAATATCACATTGCAAAAAATCTGGGCTAGAAAATTTAAGCATTATAAGGGATAACCAGCCAATACTATACCCATTAACGCAAATTTTTCCCCAAATGCGTTAATGGGTAGCCTAAAAGTTTTAGGCTAGTTAAAATTAGCGCGTCGCTGCCGCAAAATCATTCAGGGTTTTTTCAATAAATTGCGTATAGCTTGTCACGCCATCGGGCAGGGTTTCATAGACCGCCACAACTGGAACTGTTGATGCCTTCGCCAATGTGATTAGTTGCTTTGAGGTGGCATCTTCGGTCTGAGCATTGACCACCAACAAACCCACTTGTTTATTGCTCAGCAGGCTTTTGCTGTCATTGAGCACTTTGACCGACACCCCCGCGTCCGTCTCTGATTGCACGACATAGGCTTTTGGTGTTACATCCTTGATGCCCATATCAGCTAGCAAATACCCGGTGACAGGCTCAGTAGTAAAGGCAGTGATGGCTTTTTGCTGTCCGATTTGTTTGGCTTTGACTTTAAGCGCATCAATTTGCTGGATGAATTGCTGGGTATTTTTTGCATAAATCGCTTGATTGGCAGGTGATGTTGCAGCCAATTGCTTGTTGACCGCTTCAGCCACTTTTTTTGCTGTATCAAGGGAGAAAAACACGTGCTCATTGAAATCACCGTGCGAGTGACTATGTACTTCACTATGCACTTCACTGGACACGTGAGGATGATCTGATGGTTGCGGATTAGCGGTCTTTATTTCGTGTTGGGTATCGTGTTGGTGTTGTTCACTGGCAGACTCATCTGCCGCATTGTCCGTGTTAGGCGACAGTCCTGAAAGTGCTACGGCATTAATCACTACAGGTTTGTGACTCACCGACTCAGCTAAGCTCATACCCCAATCATCATACCCGCCACCGTTGACCAGCATGACAGCGGATTTAGTAATATTAAGCTTGTCGGTCGCTGTGGCTTGATAATCATGCGGATCTTGTGATAAATCATCGACCCCCACAATCACATTGACTTTATCCCCCCCGACCGCTTTAGCTACCGAACCCCATACATTGGTAGTGGCATACACGGTGGGTAATTGGGTATCAATAACGGTGGTTGATGAGAAATTGTTTGTAGCTGAGCTATTTGATGCGGATTGATTTGAGTTTGAGGTGGATTGATTATCAGTTTGCTTTTGGCAGCCTGTTAATCCCCCCAATAGGCTCATCGTCAATGTCATCCCGGCAATCGCGGGGGTTTTTAGTAGCCTTAGTAGAAAAAAAGGTCGGCTAAAAAAAGCATATTTGTTAATCAATGCGTTTATCATGCTGGGTCGCCAAATCAAGTATTGAGAATATTAAAAATGTTATATTATAACATTTTAATGGTGTTCTCAAGGTAGCTCAAGGATTTATGCTGGCTTGGATTTCATCTATCGCACCTTTAAATTCAACTATTTGCGCTGACTTTTTTATGCCATAATAAATTTATCACCTTGCTGTATGGTTCACAGGCGAATCGGTGGTCATTTTCTACGCTTTACGCCTGTCAGCACTTTTTTGTATGACCCACTCTCACAGGATGTTTTTATGAAACAATTTTTCGCGCCTTGTCTGGTACTTGCCAGTATGTTGGGCACAACATTTGCCCACGCAGCCTCTATGCCAGTGGATACCGATGCCCGCTTTAAACTAGGGTTAAACGCCTCAATCAATCATTATGCGTACAACAAGGACAATGATGTTACGATCATGCCACAGGCATTTTATGACAACAATCGACTCTACATTGAAGGCAGTGAAGCGGGCTATTATCCCTACAAAGATGCACAAAATGAATGGCGATTGACCGCAAGCTACGATAGCCGTTCATTTGATCCAGACGATGCAAGCACAGCGGCGTTAAAAGGACTCGATGAGCGTAAATGGTCTGCTATGGTGGGCACCAGCTATATGCGCATTACCCCGTATGGCGGCTTTAAAGCGCAAGTGGAAACTGATGCGTTGGGTCGCAGTGAGGGTACTAGCGCAAAAGTGGCGCACTTGAGCAGATTTAAGGCAATGGATGATAAAATCACCATTTATCCTGAGCTAGGACTACAGTGGTACAATGACAAGTACAACAACTACTACTTTGGTGTTTCTGAGCAAGAATCGCTACGCACAGGAATAACAGGGATAAAAGCTTATAACGCTGATAGTAGCATCACCCCCTTTGTCAATGTCAGTGCCAGTTACGCCATTTCGCCACGCTGGAGTGCGTTTATCAGTCAGCATTTAGAGTATTTAAGCGATGAGCAAAAAGACAGCCCATTGGTTGATAACCGTGTCGATAGTAAAACTAAAATTGGCTTTAACTATCAGTTTTAATGCCTAGTTTGATGCTTAGCCTGCCCATAAATAGCTTACCCATAAAAAGCGCAAATTGTTTGATTTGCGCTTTTTTTACTCATAAAAAAGGGTTATCCACTTCATCCACGTGCGACGCTTGCTGCTGTTGCGTGGTAGATTTTTCCACCGTTTGCGCTTGATGGGCTTCTAAATACGCAATGATTTGGCTCAGCACATCTTGCAATTGTTTTGCCGTGGCTAAACTTTGTTTATCCAACGTAAACGTCGCGCTGCCATAGAGATTGACTTGCTCTCCTTGATTCTCAAGGGTAAATTCGCCCAAGCCAACGCTTTGGCTATCATTTTGAAATGGTTTAAAAACACTCATCTTTTTCCCCTGTTTAGTTGCTGATTTGCTAGTTTTTGACTCGCTAATTACTGATTTTGGTGAAGTTATGGTGCAATAGTCGCTACATTGCTCGGTAGACTGGGAAACGCATTGACTCCGGTGCGTTTTTTAAGTGTGCTTAGGCTAATTTTTTCAACGGTTCCGCTATCATCATTCGGGCTAAAAAATGCTATCGCTTGATGTTGTGATGGCAAATATACCGCTTTAAAAAAATGCGATGGCACCAACACGCGATTTTTTAGCCGTTTGACTTCCGGTGTTAAGAACGCCACCCCTGTCACGACATAAGCTGAGCCGTATTGGTTGGTCAAGTTACGAGTTTGTGTTTCAATTTTTACCCAAGTTTTACGGTTGTTTTCAGGCGTTTGTGGGGCAATATTTGCCAAACTAAAGCTATCAAATTGTGAGTCCGGGTTTGCCATATCAGCATTGGGCGCTAAATGTCCTCTGTCAAATCCAGTACGGGTATAATCGCTCAATAAGCTACGCACCTCGGTTGGCAGGCGAGTTTCTTCATGAAAGTTATCCTCTCTGACCAAGGTTTTGGCAGCCGTTATTCGTTGTCGCGTCAAATGCTCAGCGACCCAAATCGGGGTTTTGGTGACACCCGAATACATCACCGCAAAGCCATTAAAGCACAGCGGGTAGGTTTTTTGCGACAGCTTGGCGGTCATTGTCGGTTGGGTTTTCTCCAAAAACTCGCTGGCGCATTTTTGTAGTGCCTTGTCTAGTGGGCGCGTGGTGAGTGTTTGGGTATCTGTGTTCGCTTGGGTGGCAGGGATAGTAGTAGGGATAGTAACAGTATTGCTATCGGGCTTGGCGGTTGAGGGCGCAACACTACAACCTGTCAAATACAGCAAGCCAACACTCACGGCTGATAAGATGGCAGTATGGCTAATCAAATGGGTTTGAACTATCATGAGTGACCTTAAATAAAGAAAAAATGAAGAAAATGAAAAATGGTACAATGACGCCAATGGTATGGTTCGGGCTAAAGTGTCGGATAACGTAGTTTAACTCTCGGTTTAAAACTTCTTGGTTATTTTATAAGGTATTTGGGTGAAATACGCAAATATTTACTGGTAGTGACAGCAGTTTTTTGAACACTACCATGTTTTTTGGCTAATATTGCGTTGACTATTTTTATCCCCATATTTTCCCATCAACAATTGCTTAAGTTCTGATAAAATATACCTTTTGTCGTTAGTAAATTTTTATGAGTACATCAACCACACCACAAAACGCCGTCGTCTTACTCTCTGGTGGGCTAGATTCCGTGACTTGCCTTTACTGGGCAAAAGCCAATTATGCCAACGTCACAGCGGTAAGCTTTAACTACGGTCAGCGCCACAATAGCGAACTTAATGCCGCCAAAAAAATTGCCGCGACTGCCCAAGTCAACCATCGTATTATCGATATTGATTTGGCACAGCTAGGTGGCTCGGCGTTGACCGATGCTTCGCTGGTGGTACCCGATGCCAAACAAACAGATTTTAGCGATAATCAGCATAATGACAGCATTCCAATCACCTATGTACCTGCGCGTAATACCATCTTTTTGTCGTATGCGCTGGCATTGGCAGAGGTGACACAGTCCAATGGCATTGTGATTGGCGTCAATGCAGTCGATTACTCAGGCTATCCTGACTGTCGTCCTGACTATATTGCAGCCTTTGAAAAAATGGCAAATCTCGCTACCAAAGCCGGTGTGATGGGCAATCATCTCCACATTGCAACGCCATTGTTGCATTTAAGTAAAGCAGAAATCATTAAGCTTGGGGTATCGCTGGGGGTGGATTATGCATTAACCGTGTCATGCTACCGCGCAGATAGCGAAGGACGCGCCTGCGGGCACTGCGATAGCTGTTATTTACGACAGCAAGGTTTTTTACAAGCTGAAATAGATGACCCGACTATTTATCAGTAATCTATCATCATCAAATCCTGCCAGCTTTATTGCGTCAACGGTAAAGCTAGCCATTGTACGATTGAACACCTGCTGTTCTATACTGCTGTCTCTTATGAGGATAAACTATGAAACATTCAGCCATCGTGACCCTATTTGCTAGCATGGTTTTGCCGTTTGCCGCACATGCCGCCAACCCACAATATGTCAATGCTTGCGCCACCCAAATGACCGAAAAACACATCACTGATGCCGCTTCTGCAAAAAAAGTATGTACTTGTGTGGTAGATGAACAATCAAAAATCACCCAAGCGCAAAAAAATGAGCTTGATACTTGGGTAAAAAGTGGCAAAGATGTTCGCCAAAACAAAACTTTCCAAACCATCAGCGCGCGTATGAAAGCGTGTGGCAACGGCGTTAAATTTAATAAAGCCCGTCCGTAATCAGTTACAATCAATACCATAATCGATAGCGCCGCGCCACCAGACCAGTTGTTTACTGGTCTTTTTTTGTTTTGTCGCATGAAGAAGTTTGTACTCAATCTGGCTTTCTGATATTGTTAGTTCAATTTTTGCTTGGGAAATGCCCATGACTCAACTACCCAATTTTTTGGTCACGACGGTTGAAGCGGATACCAGCCGTCATTCTACAAATCAGCCGCAATTTATCCAGCGTCAAATCAACCTGCCAGCGTATGCCAAACAAGCAGAGAAAGGCTTGATTCTGTATTTTTATCCAAAAGACAACACCTCAGGCTGTAGTGTGCAAGCGCAAGATTTTAGCCAGCATTTGCCTCAATTGCAGCAGCTTGGCTACCAAGTGATTGGCGTATCAAGAGACAGTGTTAAAAGTCATGAAAAATTTATCGCCAACCAACAGATTAGTTTTGCGCTGGTGAGTGATACCGATGAACAACTTTGCCAATATTTTGACATCATTGCTGAAAAAAAACTGTACGGCAAAGTCAGTCTTGGCGTGGTGCGTTCAACCTTAATTTTCGACAATGCAGGCAAGCTGGTTTATGAGATGCGCAATGTCCGCGCCAAGGGGCATATGGATAAATTACTTGCGATATTGCCCATCCTTTAACCCAAACCAACCCAAACGCCTTATATTATTTTTATTTTGATTTTTTGACTTGAGATCACTCATTGTATGTCCGTGGACCAATTTTTTAAAAATATCTATCACGACTTGTATTATGACGTCTATAAAGCAGTCGGTGGTTCGCTCGAAGACGAAGCGGTTAATTGGCCGCTGTATCTCTCCAAACTCGCCAGTACAGGCATCAAAATTATGGTGCTGTTGGTAATTTTGGGCGTGGTTTATCGGCTAAGTTTGTTACTCATTAATTCTGCCCGTTTTATCGCCAAAGACAGTAAATACAGCCAATCTCTACGGCTCATCGCACGGTTGATGTGGTTATTTTCAAGTTTGCTTGCGGTGATGAGTCAGCTTAATTTTGAACCTGAAACAGTCAAAGCCACTGCCAAAGCGGGTATTTGGTCAGTGATTTTTTATATGGCGTGGTACAACCTCGGTTATTTGATGCAAAAAATGCTCAAAAATTATGGGCTAAACGCGTCGATTGAACAATTACTGCATAATTTGTTGTCCATGCTCATTATCGTATTATGGATTGCCTCGGTGATGTCGCAGTTTGGTTTTGACATTGTGTCTGTGGTCGCAGGTCTTGGGATTGCGGGTATCGCAGTGGGTTTTGCGGCACAAGCCACACTTGCCAACTTTATTGCCGGTATCACCATTTTGATTGAGCAGTCGTTTCAAGTCGGTGATTGGGTCAGCATCAATGAAAAAGAAGGTAAAGTGGTGCAAATCGCCCTGCGTACTACCCAAATTTTGACCCGTGACAATATCACCGTGATTTTCCCCAATTCAACCGTTGCCTCAGCCGAAGTCATTAATTTAACTGCCAAAAATCTGATTCGTTTTGATATTGAAGTGCGTATCGCGTTGGAAGCGGATATTGAAAGCGCTCGCGCTATCATTCTTGATATTTTAGCCAACACCAAAGAAGTATTAGAGCGTCCTGCGCCAACGGCGACAGTGGATAAAATTGGCGATTTTGGGGTGTTTTTTATCGTGCGGTTTTGGGTCAATCCGCCACACGTGTCTCGAATGCCATTTATCAAAGAAAATCTACGCGAACAAATCAAAGTGGCACTCGATGATGCCTGCATAGCCACACCTTACCCTCATATTCAGCTTTTAATGCCAAGCGCAATGCCAAGCGAAGCAGCTCCATCGGTAAAAACTTCCCCATAATTTCAGACATTCTGTCATTTGTCCTTTGCTAATCATGCTAAAATACGCCATTAATCAACTTTGACTTTTTTTGGCAGTATTTATGACAGACAGCAATACAACGCCCGTCGGGCAAACTTTTCACATTGTCATCACTTGTGCGGATGGGCTAGAGATTCCCTTGCAAACTGAGCTGGCAAGCTTTGGTATAGATACACAAATTGAGCGCACGGGTCGGCTGATGGCGACATTGACGTTGGCGCAGATTTATCAAGTTTGTCTATGGTCTCGTGTGGCATCACGGGTATTGTTACCACTGGGCAAAAAGAACATCAATCCGGAGTACGATATTGCAGAGCAGCTCTATACCTTTGCCAAAACTGTCAAATGGACCCAGTTGTTTGATTTAGAGCAGACCTTTGCGATTCGTTTGACCCTAGATAAGCGCGTACAAGCCAACCAGCAATTCACCATGCTGCGTGTCAAAGATGCGATTGCCGACCAATTTAACGAGCAGTTCGGTCGTCGCCCCAATGTCGATAAAAACCCCGATTTTGGCATTGTCGCTACTGTGGGTGACAAACAAGCTGAATTGTATTTAGACTTATCAGGTACCAGTTTGCACCGCCGTGGTTATCGTGCTGCGATGACCGAAGCGCCACTCAAAGAAAACTTGGCGGCTGCCCTGCTCTATAGCGTGAATTTTCACACCACCCAATTTGACAGTATCGTCGACCCGATGTGCGGCTCAGGCACGCTGATTATTGAAGCCTTGCTGATGAGCGCAGATTATGCCGTAGGACTGGATAAAGCCGATAGCCAATTTGGGTTTTACGCATGGCAACATCATGACACTGCGCTTTGGGAGTCAATGGTGCAAGACGCGCAAGCCCGTTTTCATCATCGCTTAAATGCCATGGCAAATGGCGAGATGCCCGCGGTATTTGCTTTTGATATGGACTCAGGCGCAGTTCGAGCCACGCACAAAAACTTAATCGCCGCAGGTTTGACGCCTATCATCAACCGTATTACCTTGCAGCAGCGCTCACTGGCGACACTTAATTTGGCACTAGAAAAACAAGTCAATGGCTGGGTCAATCCCCTGTTTATCACCAACCCACCGTATGGTGAGCGTCTGGGTGAAGAAGAATTGATTAAACCCTTGTATCAAGGTTTGGGTAAAAAATTGCAAGCCCTGTTTGCAGACAGCCCTGCCAAAGTGACTTTGGGTGTACTCGCTGCCAAAGTTGAACAAGCTGACGTACTACCGCTTGCCGAGCCAAAAACCCTGCGCTGTCATAATGGTGCTCTTACCGTGTATTTTCGTTATGGTGAACTGTTAAAGAGCAAAGACACACCGCTGATTACGCGTTTTGAAAAACGTGAAATCGCCGTAGAAGAAGGTCAAGATTTTATCAATCGACTACAAAAAAATCTTGCCAATCTGCGCAAGCTTGCTCACAAACAAGCTGTGACCAATCTGCGGGTGTATGATGCCGACTTACCTGATTTTAAAATAGCGGTGGATGTGTATGACGAATTTGTGCATGTGCAAGAATATGCCGCCCCCAAATCAATCCCGTTAGAGACCGCCAAAAAACGCTTTAATCTAGCGCTGCATGGCGTGCGTGAAGCCTTGCAAGTGAACCGTGAGCAAGTGTTTATCAAAACACGCGCCCGCCAATCCGGCAATGAGCAGTATGAGAAAAAAGCCAATTCGGGTAAGTTCCATGTGGTCAGCGAGCCAACCGCCAACAACCAACGGGCGTATTTTTTGGTGAACTTTAGCGATTATTTGGATACAGGGTTATTCCTTGACCATCGCAGCCTCCGAAAAATTATTGCAGAAAACGCACGCGGTAAAACGGTGCTTAATCTGTTTGCTTATACTTGTACTGCCAGTGTGCATGCAGCATTGGGCGGGGCAAAAGCGGTGACATCGGTGGATTTATCACAAAACTATCTGGATTGGGGACGCAAAAATTTTGCCCTAAACGGCTTGCCAGATTTGCCAAGCTACCAGTTTATTGCCCAAGATATTTTTGAATGGATTAAAAGCAATACCGAGCAGTACGATGTGATTTTTATCGATCCGCCGACTTTTTCCAACTCCAAAAAATTTCAAGGTACCTTTGATGTGCAGCGCGACCACGTACCGCTTATCAACCGTGCCATGAATCGCTTATCCGCTGAAGGCGTGTTGTATTTTTCCAATAACTTTACCAAATTTGTGCTCGATGACGAAATTAACAACCGTTATCACGTTGAAGCCTTGACTGGGCAAACGATTGGTTTCGATTATGACCTGAAAAAACCCATTCATCAATCTTGGGCTATCCGGCATCGATGATTGGTCAATGATATAGTCAAACAGCGAGGGTACATAAGCGGTATCATCGCTGTTTGACGACCAAAATTAGTTGGCAATGAACTGTGTTTCAATCACGCTATCAAGCTTATAAAGGTTGCCGTAACCTTTGGTATCGGTCGGTGGGGTGCGATAGCGAGTCAAGCGCAAAACCCGCTGTGCGCTTTTGTCATGACGATAACCCATGATGGGCGCATCGAGAAGATGCCATTGACCCACTGCTGTTTTTAGTCCCTGCGTGTCATAATTGATGTTACGCACTTCTAGGCACTTTCTATCGGTCACGTTGTCGCAATACTGCCATTTGGGTTTGACTTCCAAAAATACGGTTTCCCCTTTGCCGTATTTGACTTCAGGCTTTAATATGCCCTCCCAAATTAACCCAGTGCCGTCTGCTAGAGTTTGTTGCAACATTGCATGTGTTTGCCAGCTCATAATCATAACTGAGAGTTGACTTTGGCTTTGCATTTGCTGAGCCAACCAAGTTTCACTTTGTTGTAGAGAACAGCAATCCATCAAGGTACTCACCGCATTGGTGCTTGCCTGTAGTTTGTCCCCTTGTAACCTATAGCCACTCGATAATTGATTACAGCCTACACTGTAACTGATTCGATTTTGGGTGAAATCAAGTGTTACCTTGTGGTTATCAATTTGCGGCTTCAAATGATCGGATGGTGGTGGATTGGTACTGTTGGGATAAGTATTCACGCCAGACAATTGCCAATGATAACTTTGCAAATCATCAACAGTGGGTGCTTTACCGATAAAGATGGGCAGCTGCACGTATGGCACTCTTTCACTAGGTACTGATAGGTTAGTATTCACCGTTTGGCAACCTGTCAGGGCAAGCATGAGCAATGCGCTGGTTTTAAAGCCACCTTTGACCACTCGATTGTTTATCATTGTTTATATCCATTATTACGCCATTAATCGAAGTTTAGCCAAATATTTTTGGTTATTCAGCATCCGTTCTGTAAATTTAGTTTAGTACCTTTAAATTTAGTTGAGTATCTTTAATGGGAAAGTTGGCATAAAAAAACCCAGTCAGGCGACTAGGTTTTTGATTTTAAGCTTAACATAAACGGTTATTTATTCGGTTGTGGCGTGGTGCGCAGATAAGGCTTAATTTCTTTATGACCTTTTGGGAATTTTGCCGCGATTTCTTCGTTTTTGACGCTCGGCGGGATAATCACATCGTCCCCGTCTTGCCACTCAACTGGCGTTGCAATGCCATAATTATCTGACAATTGCAAGGCATCAATCACCCGTAAAATTTCATTGAAGTTACGACCGACAGCGGCTGGGTAAGTGAAAGTTAACCGCAGTTTATGCTGTGGATCGATAATGAATACACTACGAACCGTGTGCGTGGTTGACGCATTTGGGTGAATCATGTCGTAAGCTTCCGATACTTTTTTATCCGCGTCCGCAATGATGGGGAAATTCACCTCGCAGCCTTGGGTTTCTGAGATATCGCCTGCCCAAGCTTTGTGATCTTCGACACTATCGACTGATAAAGCAATCGGTTTGACATGGCGCTTTTTGAATTCATCACCCAATGATGCCGTGCGTCCTAACTCCGTGGTACAAACTGGGGTAAAGTCTGCCGGATGTGAGAATAAAACCACCCAGTTATCACCTTGCCAATCGTAAAAATTGATGTTGCCTTCGGTGGTTTGTGCGTCAAAATTTGGTGCCGTGTCGCCAATTCGTAATTGTGCCATCGCTAACTCCTTATAATTTGATTAATAGTATGGTTATTGTTTGATATCGGTCTATTACAGAGACTCAGCAAAATTTTAACAGATTCTAAATTCATTAATCATGACTTTTTGCGAATCTTTGTTTCTAAAAAGGCATAAGCACTCTACGATAGGCTGTTTTATAGTAAAGGTTTTAATCAAATTCCGCAGTCTTTAGAAACTGCGCCACCACGTTAAACTGTCCAGCAGTGGTATCTTCTTCATACATGGCTTGGCGAAACGCATTGGAATTGGCAATGCCTGAGGTATACCAAGCAATATGTTTACGAGCGATACGACACCCCGAGTATTCGCCATAAAACGCATAAATCTCTTGCAAATGGCTTAATACAATCTCCTTTAACTCATCCATCGTTGGACTGGGCAAGATTTCACCAGTCTTTAGGTAATGGGCAATGTCGCGAAAAATCCAGGGCTGCCCTTGCCCTGCCCGCCCAATCATAATGCCATCGGCGCCTGTTTGCTCATATACTTGTTTGGCTTTTTGCGGGCTGTCGATATCCCCATTGACGATAACAGGAATGGTGAGAAGATTTTTGACCTCTTTAATTAACTCATAGCGAGCGCTGCCCAGATATTTATCTTCGCGGGTGCGTCCATGTATCACAATCATGGCGATACCTGCCGCTTCTGCCATTTTTGCGACACGTAAAATATTTTCTTCGCCATTGGCATAGCCTAGACGGGTTTTTAGCGTGACTGGCACATCCACTGCATTGACCGTGGCATCCAATAATCGCTTGACCAAGTCTTCATCTTTGAGCAGCGCAGAACCCGCAAGCTTTTTGCAAACTTTTTTTGCAGGACAACCCATATTGATATCGACAATTTGCGCCCCATTGGCAACTTGATAGCGAGCGGCTTCGGCGATTTTTCCTGGGTCTGAGCCAGCGATTTGCGCAGAAACGGGCGCGATTTCACCCTCAAAATTGGCACGATATAGTGTTTTGTGATGGGCAAATAGCGTGGCATCAGACGTCATCATCTCCGACACGGCATGCCCTGCGCCAAAGGACTTAGCCAGCATGCGAAAAGGCTTATCAGTGACGCCTGCCATCGGGGCAACGATGATGCGGTTGGCGATGGTCTGGTCGCCGATATTGAGGGGGGTGAGCAATGGATGGTTGGACATAAATACAAAAGAATAATGGGCTCAAAAATGGGGGAATATTATAACTTTTATTGTCCAGGCTTTGGCTAAAAATATTACGCATTTATCATACTCCCCATTTCCTCCTCTTTTAAACAATCGGGTGAGTTTTTATATCAATTTTTTACGATTATTTATCTGTTTGTCATATAGACTTAACCTAATAGAAGTTTAATAGTGTCATACTCATCAATTTTTTAGACATAGATTTAGACATAGAAATGGGCATAAACATATGTTAAAACAGCTTAAACTTTGGTATCGAGGCGGTAAGCATGTCAATGGCGAAGTGGTTTATCAGCTGCCCCATTGGTCTGCTAGGTTAGTCCGTCGCACGGTTGATTTTGTTTCACTTGAATGGAAGTGGTTATTGGCATTTTTATGCCTAATCATGATAATTCTTATTATCGCTATTTGATTCGTCGCTATTTGATTTGTCGATATTTTACCCATTTAGCCATGCCAATTTGGGCAATATGAGGTAAAGATATTGTATATAAAGCCGCTAACAAGTCACTATGTTTTACCATGACAAATAGTTGAGATTTTAGTATACTATCTTGTTTATTTGACACGCTTACACCACCGCTATGACCCAAATTCCTGTCATTCAAAACCCAGAAATGGTCAATCCCCAAGACCTTACCGCAAAAACCAATTTACTTGGCATGAGTAAGGCTGAGCTTGGACAATTTTTTGTAAGTCTCGGCGAAAAACCGTTTCGTGCCACCCAAGTCATGAAGTGGATTTATCAGTTTGGCGTGACCGATTTTTATCAAATGACGAATCTGTCAAAAAAACTACAAGAAACATTGGATGAAGTAGCAACTGTCACCCCACCTACTGTCAAGTTTAAACAATTTAGCGAAGATGGCACCCGCAAATGGGTATTTGAAGTAGCGGGTGGCTCGCTGGTCGAAACTGTACTTATCCCTGCGGACGATAACAAACAGTTTGGACGTAAAACCTTGTGTATTTCATCACAAGTCGGCTGTGCGCTTGACTGCTCGTTTTGTAGCACCGGCAAACAAGGCTTTGAGCGGGATTTATCGCCTAGCGAAATTATCGGACAGCTGTGGGTGGCCAACCAGTCTTATATGGAAAATGTGCCAGTCACTGAACGTGAAAATCGGGTGACCAATGTGGTGATGATGGGCATGGGTGAACCGCTGTTAAATTATGAGCCCGTGGTAGCCAGTATGTCATTGATGCTCGATGATTTTGGTTTTGGCTTGTCCAAACGCCGCGTCACGCTATCAACATCGGGTATTGTGCCAAAGATGTATGAGCTCGCCAAAGACATTGATGTGGCACTTGCCATTAGCCTACATGCACCCAACGACGAACTGCGTAACGAACTGGTACCCATCAATAAAAAATATCCACTCAAAGAACTGATAGCCGCTGCCAAATCTTATGTATATGACGAAAACCCCCGTCATAAAAAACACGTCACCATCGAATATGTGATGTTAAAAGACGTCAATGACACTGATGAACACGCCCGTCAGCTGGTCAATCTACTCAAAGATTTGCCCTGCAAAATCAATTTAATTCCGTTTAATCCGTTCCCGCATGCGCCTTACGGACGCTCTAGTAACAATCGTATCCATGCGTTTAGCAATATCCTGAACCAAGCAGGCTTTGTCTGTACCATTCGCCAAACCCGCGGCGATGACATTGATGCGGCATGTGGTCAATTGGTTGGACAAGTCACCGATAAAACCCGTCGAGCAAAACAGTGGCAAGAAAAAGTGTCCAAAACATTACAATCTAAAGCATCTCATTAAATCTTTTATCCTCCGTTGCCGTAAAACCACCGACTTTAGGCGGTGGATATAAGGCAACTCCGCAATCATGCTTACACACAGATGGTATTTAGTGCGGTGTATTCTGTTGTTCGATATACTGGCGGATAATCTCAATTGGAGCACCGCCACAACTACCTGCAAAATAGCTAGGCGACCATAACGCATCCCCCCATAACTGCTCTTTAAGAGACGGATATTCTTTTTTACGCAATAACCGACTAGACACGCCTTTCAAGCTATTCACCAAACTAGAAATAGCCACTTTGGGCGGATAAACCACCAGTAAATGCACATGGTCACTTTCACCGTCAAACTCTACTAGTTGCGCCTCAAACTTTGAACAAACTTTCTCAAAGATGGCTTGCATATCGTCTAAAATCTCTTTGGTAAATACTTTTTTGCGGTATTTAGCCACAAAGACCAAGTGCGCATGAAGGTTGTAAACAACGTGCCTACCACGTCTTAAATCGTTTGACATATAATTAGACCAAATGTAAAATATAAAAACCCAATTATACTTAAACCTATGAAAACACTCAAGCTACGCATACGAGATAAACACACAGCAAAGCTTAACCGCCTAAGCGGTGCAGTTAATTTCGTATGGAACTATGTCAATGCGTTAAGCTACGAGCATCTTAAGCGTACTGGCAAATTCTTTAGTGCGTATGATTTAAACGAATACACCAAAGGTAGCGGTGAACTGGTTGGCTTACACTCGCAAACCATTCAAGCCATCAACGAAACCCACGCCAAAGCTAGAAAACAATTCAAAAAAGCCAAACTATCATGGCGAACCAATAACCCAAAATCAAAACGTAAATCGCTAGGTTGGCTACCGTTTAAAAAATCGGCTATTAAGCATATTGCCACGTACCAAACAGGCAAAAAGGGCTTAAAATCCACCTTACAACTATCTTTAGCCAAAGGGCAGAAACTAATCATCGACCTATGGGACAGCTACAACCTTAGCCTATATCAAATTAACACACTAGAAATCGTCCAAGACAGCCGTAACCGTTGGTATGCCTGTATCACTGTTAAAGAATACCCTAAAACCACTTGTGGAACTGGTAGTGTAGGCATAGATTTAGGTTTAAAAGACAGTGCCACCGCCTCAAATGGCGACAAACTACAAATCAAGCAAACGCTAAAATATGCAAAACAATTAGCTATAGCCCAACGCTCAAACAACAAAAAACGTATCAAGGCTATCCATGCCAAAATCAAACATACACGGCAAGACCTGATACACAAATTCACCACCCAATTAGTCAAAGACAATGCCCTAATCGTGGTCGGTGATGTGAAAACCACCCAATTTAACAGTAAAAAAGGCAAACTCGCCAAATCGGTATATGATGCAGGTTGGTTTGAACTCAAGCGACAACTGACCTACAAATGCGAGAACGCAGGTTGCCGTTTTGAAATCGTGAATGAGAAATACACTACCCAAACTTGCTCGTGCTGTGGCGATATGTCCAGTAGCTTGAGCGGTAGAGCAGGTTTGCGAATAAGAGAATGGACTTGTGCAACGTGTGGCACACGGCATGATAGAGATATTAACGCCAGTAAGAACATTCTTGCGGTTGGGCTTAACCGTCTTGTAGAAGGAATCCCCTCACTTTAGGGAGGGGAGGAAGTCAACATTATAATAGTTTGGCGTGATAAAGGCGCAAGTTAGCCTTATCGGTTGGTGTTATCACGGTTTTTTTGCTATAGTAATAGCCATTTTTAGTGATAGGCTTGTTTTGCTATTGGGTTTTATCGACGATTAAAATTGGTTATCTACTGTCAAAATTTTTAATTATTCAATTTAGTTCATTTGATTATGAGTAAGTTTGTTATGCCACCATGTCACTCACGTCAAACTCATTTATACCACAGCCAACCTGCTATTTTGTGTCAATTACACGACAACCATATAGACGACGATAAAATGCCGGGCAAATCAAATTTTTTATCGAAGGTTTTTTTATCTAAGATTTTTGCCGCAGCTATGATTGGTCTTTCAAGCCTCACCCTTTGCCTAACCGGTTGTAGCACCACCCGACAAGTGACCACGCAGACAGTCACCGCCAGTGACCCAAGTCGCTGGGAAAAAAATCCAGAAGAAATCGCCAGAATTCGCACCGCGATTGCCGCTGAATATATTCGTGGTGGAAAATTGGACGATGCCAAACGACAGTTAGAAAGTGCATTAAAGTCTTATCCAAAGTCAGCAGAAGCCAATGATATGATGGGTGTGTTATTGCAGCAAGAAGGCAGCCCGCGCAATATGCAAAAAGCCGAAGCTTATTTTAAAAACGCCATCGCCCTCAATCCTGACTTTAGTCAAGCAAACAACAACTATGGCGTCTATCTCGCCCAACTCAGTCGTAACCAAGAAGCGATTGCCCAGTTTCAAATTGCGGGTTCTGCCTTAGGGTATGAGGGTCGTGCCAGTGCCTTAGAGAATTTAGGTCGTACAGCATTAAAGGTCAAAAATAAACCGCTGGCGGTACAGTCATTTATCAAAGCGCTCGATGCCAACCGCCAAAGCATCGTCGCCCGTACAGAGCTTATTGATATTTTATTGGCCGATGGCAAATTTTTGGAGGCGCAGGCGCTGTATAATGATTTGGTTAAAATTATTGGTCAATCCAACCTTGACCCGCGTACTTTATCGCAAGGGATGAGGCTTGCCAAACTTGCGAACAATCCCCTGGAAACACAAAAATTAGCGCAGCAGCTTTTGGATCGCTATCCACTTAGCGATGAAGCAAAGCAGATTCGTTCTGGACTTTTAACCCCAACGTCAACTTGGAAATAAGATGGAAAACAGCAATAACACCGACAATCAACAAAACTCTACCCCTGTTCATGACACAACCCAGCTTTTGGGTCAGCGTTTTAAACAAGCCCGTGAGAAAAAAGGCTTATCGATTGACGATGTGGCTGCCAAAACCTTCATTTTAAAAAGCCATCTTCGGGCACTCGAAGCCAATGATTTTGAAGCCCTGCCACAGCCTACCTTTGCGCGCGGTTTTGCCACGACTTATGGGCGTTTTTTGGGTTTGGATAAAAATCTGGTCGCGCAAAGTTTTGATGCCCAGTACCCCGCTACCCTCAAACAAAAATATGAGACGGTCATCAATGCCCCGATGCAGCCGATGGGCACGCTTAATCGTGAAGCGCGTCCCAGTGTACGCATTAACCCTTTTGTCATTGGTGGGATTTTATTGGTATTGGGGCTGGCGATTTTTATTTTTAATAAAGTTAGCAAAGCACATAACGACTCGGTTGAACAAGCGCCTGCTAGTGCTGTTGCCAGTATGCCAACCCAAGACCAAGTAAGCGGTGCGTCGCTTAACAATGCAGGCTCAGCGATTGTGACAAACACAGTCACTGCCAGTGGCTTACCTGCCACCGGATCTGCCATTACCGGTGTCGCGGTGAGTGCTGATAACGCCAGTGGTACAGCAGCGACAGGACAAGCTGGCGCCAAAGCTTCGCTTGACATTTTTGTCAAAGACACCGCCAAAATCACCATTGTCGATGCGACGGGCAATACGATTTTAGATGGCGAGCAAGCACGCGGTAGTTATCAATTGACAGGTCAAGCGCCGTTTCAAGTCACTATCGACAAAGCCAGCAACGTGAGCTTGGATTTGAACAAACAACCGATTAAATTAAGCAATTATGCCCAAAACGATAAAGCCAATTTTACGTTAAAACCTTAACGGCTTATCACTTTAAAAATACGCTAAATCATTCGTTATAATAGTTATAATAATAGGAACGCCTATGTCAGCGCATAACCCCATCAAACGTAAACTCACCAAAAAAATCTACGTCGGTAATGTCGCAGTAGGCGGTGACGCCCCTATTAGTGTGCAAAGTATGACCAATACCGATACTTGTGATGTCGATGCCACTGTGGCACAGATTCAGCGCTGTGTCGATGCCGGCGCTGATCTGATGCGCGTTTCTACGCCAACGATGGAAAGTGTAAAAGCCTTTGCCGCAATCAAAAGACAAGTTTCTGTGCCCCTGGTGGCAGACGTTCATTTTGATTATAAAATTGCGCTGGCGGTGGCTGATGCAGGCGCAGACTGTTTACGTATCAACCCAGGTAATATCGGCAATGAACAAAAGGTGCGTGAAGTGATTGCCGCCGCCAAACATCATGGCATCAGTATGCGCATTGGCGTAAACGCGGGGTCACTAGAAAAAGACATCCAAAAAAAATATGGTGAACCCACGGGTGAAGCGATGCTTGAGTCGGCGATGCGCCATATTGATATTTTAGATCGTAATAACTTTGACCAATTTAAAATCTCCGTCAAAGCCAGTAATGTGTTTTTGACAATGGATGCGTATAGGTTGATTTCTGCACAAGTTGACAATCCCTTGCATTTAGGTGTGACAGAAGCAGGGGTGTACCGCACAGGTACCGTTAAGTCTGCCATTGCGTTAGGCGGACTACTGCTAGAAGGCATTGGCGATACCATGCGTATTTCGCTAGCCGCTGAGCCCGAAGAAGAAATTAAAATCGGTTTTGATATCTTAAAATCACTCGGTATTCGTAGTAATGGGGTGAATTTTATCGCCTGCCCTAGCTGCTCACGCCAAGAGTTTGATGTGATTCGGGTGATGATGGACTTAGAAAAACGCCTAGAGGATATCCGTGAGCCAATGGATGTGTCGGTGATTGGCTGTAAAGTCAATGGTCCAGGGGAAGCCAAAGAATCAGATATCGGCGTGGTGGGTGCTAGTCCAAATAGCCTAGTATATAAAAATGGGGAAAAATCACATTTGATTGATACCACCAAGCTTGCTGACGAGATTGAAGCCATGGTACGTCAAAAAGTGGCTGAGCGTGAAGCGCAGCGCGCCAATGAAATTTTACGGGTTAAATAATTTTTGTGTCGTTTATTTTTTTAGTTTGCATTGTTTGGGAAATTGACCATGTTAAAATCCATTAAAGGGTTTAATGATATCTTACATATTGAGACAGAATCTACGCGCCCATCGAGTGAGTGGCGCCAACTTGAAAGCAGCCTTATCGATGTGCTCAATCAATTTGGCTTTGAGCAAATACGCCTCCCAATCGTTGAAGAAACCCAGCTGTTTGCCCGTGCGATTGGCGATGCCACTGACATTGTCGAAAAGGAAATGTATAGTTTTTATGACAAATCCAACCCACCTACGGCATTGACGCTACGCCCTGAAGGCACGGCAGGCGCGGTACGTGCCGTGGTGGAGCATAACTTATTGCGCGGTGACAATCCAAAACTTTGGTACATTGGTCCTATGTTTCGCTATGAGCAACCGCAAAAAGGCCGTTATCGTCAATTTCACCAATTAGGGGTTGAGAGTTTTGGCAGTGAATTGGCGGATGCCGATGCTGAGCTCATTATCATGACTTACCAAATGTGGCAAAAATTGGGTATTTTAGACGTGGTGCAACTTGAGATTAATAGCTTGGGTGAAATAGAAGAACGACTGGCGTATCGCCAAGCCTTGGTGGATTTTTTAACCGATAAAAAATCTCAATTGGATGAAGATAGTCAGCGCCGCTTAACCACCAACCCACTACGTATTTTGGATAGTAAAGATAAAAATACCCAACAAATTTTAGAGAATGCCCCAAAGCTTGCTGACTTTTTGGGGGCAGCAAGCCAGCAGCATTTTGAAGCCTTGCAACACTATCTTAAAGCAGTCGGCATCAATTTTGTGATTAATCCAAAACTGGTACGGGGTTTAGATTATTACAATAAAACCGTATTTGAATGGACAACTGACCAGCTAGGTAGCCAAGCCACAGTGTGTGCTGGGGGTCGTTATGATGGACTTATCGGACAAATCAAATCTATTGGCAGTGATAAACCAGCCGCCTCCGAGCCTGCAGTAGGTTTTGCCATGGGGCTTGAGCGTTTGCTGTTACTCATGCAAAAGGTGCATCCATTTGAGGCAACACCTGCCTGTGATGTATTTGTGGTCGCCCATCCTGATGTTTACACCGATGCCATCAAATTTGCCCATGAGCTACGTACGCGACGTTCAAATCTTCGCGTGAAAATGGCAAGTGCCACGAGCTTAAAAGCGCAAATGAAGAAAGCCGACAAATCAGGTGCGCAATTGTCAGTGATTATCGCGCAAGATGAAGTCGCCAATCAGCAAATTACCATCAAAAAAATGGCAACCGGTGACCAAATTACGGTCGCGAGTGACACGCTCTTTAGCGAAAACCCAGATTTTATCTAATCTATCTGATTGAGCCAAATTTGATGGGTAACTTATATCAGTAATTTTTTGAAAGGCTTTATGTAATGGTTAAAGACGTACAACCTAAGCTAGTAAATGATGAACAGCAATCCTTAGGCGCGCTCAAACAATATGGTGGCTATATTGTATCCGCTATTATGTTGGTATTAGCCGGTTATTTTGGCTGGACCTACTGGCAAAAGCATGGCGGCAATATAGATACCGCCGCGGCGAACGATTTTGCCAAAATTCAAAGCGACCAGAACAACATTGAGACCCTAACCACCCAAGCTGCCAGCGATACTAAAGCACAAGCGCAACTGACTACGGCGCAAACCAATTTGGACAAAGACTTGGGCGAATTTGTGGCTAAACATGATAATTCGGTTTATACATGGCAAGCCTTGATGCTGCAAGCCAAACAGCAAACCGATAAAAATGATTTAAAAGCGGCAGCGGCAACGCTGCAAAAAGCGTCTCAATTAACGCTGAAGGATGATGGGCTAAAAGCCATTGCCATTTTGCGCCAAGCACAAGTGCTGTTGTCAGACAATCAAGCAGATGCGGCACAAAAGCGCTTACAAAGCCCCTTGCCCGCTGCCTTTGAAGCCAGTAAACTTGAGATTTTGGGGGACATTGCCAACCAACAAGGCGATAAAAAAGCCGCCATTAATCATTATCAAAAGGCTTGGCAACTGATTGAACAACGTAATCAAAACAACCCAAACCCACAAGACCGTGCATTGCTGCGTATCAAAATGGAAAGCCTAGGCTTAAGCGTCAAACAACCTGATTTAACCGGTGGCGTACTCGCTAAGCCTACTCAAGCACCTACCCAAGCTGAAAATACTGCCCCTGCAGCCGCATCTGTGCCTGCTGTTGCCTCAAACATAAAATAGGTGCAAATTAGGCAAAAAATCTTAACCTGACAAAACTTTTAACTGACAACATTTTAAACTTCACCGTACGTTACGAGATAAACAATGACTACCATAACAACAACAAAATCGACACCCTTATCAACAAACTTAATGAAACCTGCCGTATTTGCAACCGCCTTGGTGGTAGCGATGACCTTGACAGGTTGTGACAAATTTAAAAAATCTGACAATGTCCATAAACCTGCCGCACTTGTGAAACTCGCTAGCAGTCAAAATGTGATTTCTCCACTGTTTAGTCAAGGCAGTAATACAAAAGTTAGCCAACGCTTTGGCAATTTGCGCAATAAAACCACCATCAGCCAGCAACCTACCGCCTTTCGCGTGGCATATGACAACAATGGCTATGTGAATGCGCTAGCAGACGGTAGCGTGCAAGCGTTTGATGGGCAAGGCAAAGCGCTTTGGAGCATCAAGCTCAAACAAGGCCTAATGTCAGGGGTGGCGCTAGATGAACAATCTCGCGTAGCGGTGGTTAGTGATAGCAAAGGGGGCATCATTGCCTTAGACAGAATGACCGGCAAAGTTATTTGGCAAACGCCTTTAGACACCGTAACCCTATCCCCTGCCCTCATCAGCCAAAACCGTGTCATTACCCTTGGCAATGATGGTAAAATTAGTGCGCTGTCGCTAGAATCTGGCGCGCCTATTTGGAATTTTAACACCCAAAATCCAAATTTAAGCGTTCGCGGTAGTGCCACGCCGATTTTATTCAATCGCAATACGGTGCTGGTCTCGACAGCTGATGGTCGTATCCATGCTTTAAACATCGATAATGGCGTACCCATTTGGTCAAAACGTTTTGGTATCAGCAAAGGCAGCAGTGATATCGAAAAAATTTCTGATGTGGACGCCACCCCCGTGCTCGATGGCAATATGTTGTATGTGGTTTCCTACAGCGGTCAGTTAGTCGCTGCTGATATGGCTTCCCAGCAGCTTAGTTTTGTCAAAGAGTTGGCGAGCTTAAAATCAGTCGGCACAGATGCTAGCCAAGTTTACGCCACTTCGCTCGATGGTGAGTTGGTGGCGATGGATAAAATGACAGGCACAGTTAATTGGCAAACCGATAATTTGTCTTATCGTGGTTTGAGTAACGCGGTGAGTATCGGCAACTATGTGGTGGTTGGTGATGCCATGGGTTATTTGCATGTATATGACCGCACCTCAGGGGCACTGGTTGACAGAAAACAAGCCAAATCCGACGTGGCGGTATTACAGTTTATCAATAACCGTTTGATTGCCCAAAGCGCAAATGGCGCATTTAGTGTTTGGCAAGTAAATCGTTAATTGTTAAACTGTTGACGCATTTGGCAGTTTTGGCGAGTGGATGAGCAGCCCATACTGATAAAAGTGTGAGTTTAAATGACAACCCAGCATTGCAGCGCGATGTTGGGTTTGTTAAGTTATAGAAATAATGAATTTTTCAAGCGTGTTTAAAATCTTGCTTGTTGAAAATCTTGCTTGTTGAAAATCTTGCTTTTTGAAAATTTTGGAAATTAAATTTATGAAACCAGTTGTTGCCTTGATTGGCCGTCCGAACGTTGGTAAGTCCACCCTATTTAATCAGTTGACCCGCAGTCGTCAAGCCTTGGTTGCTGATTTGGCAGGTCTGACCCGCGACCGTCAATATGGCGACGCAACCTTTGAAGAAAAATCCTTTATCGTCATCGATACCGGTGGTATTGGCGAAGTGGATGAAGGTGACGGCACCATTGATGACTATATGTCGCACCAATCGCATACCGCTATCCATGAAGCAGATATCATTGTATTTGTGGTTGATAGCCGCGCAGGTATCACGGGCGCCGATGAAGTCATTGCCAAACAACTTCACACCCTTGGCAAGCCGGTGTTTTTAGCCGCCAATAAAATGGATGGCGTCCATGAAGCGGCGATTCATGAATTTTATGCGTTAGGTTTTGGCGAGCCATTTCCCATGGCAGCCAGTCACGGACGTGGGGTGGGCAATTTATTAGAAGCCGTCACTGCCAATATGCCCACCGATGACCAAGAAGAACAAGCACCTGATGGCTTACGTATCGCCATCATTGGCAGACCCAACGTCGGCAAATCAACGCTTGTCAATCGCTTGCTCGGTGAAGAACGCGTGGTGGTTTTTGATATGCCAGGTACCACGCGCGATAGTATTTATATACCTTACGAGCGTGACAATAGACATTATGTGTTGATTGATACCGCAGGCGTGCGTCGCCGTGGACGTATTGATGAAAAAGTTGAAAAATTTTCTGTGGTAAAAACCTTGCAAGCCATCAAAGATGCCCATGTAGTCATCGTGGTCATTGATGCGCAAGAAGGTATTACCGATCAGGATTTGAACTTGTTGGGCTACGCCTTAGAAGCAGGTCGCGCGATGGTACTTGCCATCAATAAATGGGACGGGCTTGACCAAGACCAAAAGAATTTTGTCAAAATTGAAATGGATCGACGTTTTAACTTTATCCCTTATGTAAAAGTGCATTTAATCTCTGCGCTTCATGGGACAGGCGTTGGCAATCTTTACCCATCGATTCACCGTGCCTATGATGCAGCGATGTTTGATATTTCCACCAGTCGCTTGACCCAAATTCTGCAAGATGCGGTTACTGCACACCAGCCCCCTATGGTGGGCGGGCGACGCATTAAACTTCGATTTGCGCATTTGGGCGGTCATAATCCACCGATTATTGTGATTCATGGCAATCAGACCAGCCAAGTGCCAAACAGTTATCGTCGCTACCTAGAAAACGAATTTCGCAAAGTATTCAAGCTTGAAGGCACCCCGATTCGGGTTGAGTTTAAACAAAACGCCAACCCGTACGCCGGTCGCACCAATACCATGACCGATGCGCAAAAAGAACGTAAACGTCGAGAAGTGCAAAAATTCAAAAAACGCGGCAAAAAACGTTGAGACGATGTTAATTGGCGTTTTAAGGGATGAGTGCATGGTGCAGAAGACTTTAGGTTATCAAATTGGGGTAAAGCGTATCATTGCGATACCCTTTTTATTGGTTTTATTTATTTGCCTTGTGATTTATACCTTAGTCGACTTGACCCAAACGGTGCAATCTGAAATCAAACAGGCAAGTAAGATAAATTATCTACTTGCCCAGTCTACTGCCAGCAATCCTAACAGTGTGACAACCGCTAGCGTTGATAAACTGTTAAGCGAAGTGCCGCAGTACGAAAGCATTGTATTTTTTCCATTTAATCAGCAGCAGTATCCGACCACCCGTCCAATTAAAGTCACTGAAGTGCTTTTTGAGCGCTATTACGGATTGAGCGAACCTGTTAAAATCAATTTATTAAAATTAACGCCCAATCAAAAAAACACCAAAGTCGACCAGCTAATTGGCTATAGTAATCTCACCCTTGACCTACAAACCATTCGTCATCAATGGTTTTGGCAACATTTGCCGTTAATGCTGGTGTTATTATTTATTGCGCTGCTAAATTTGTGGTTTGTGGTGCAGAAGGTGCAAAATTTAACCAATCGCTTGCCAGAACTTGAAGACTTAAGCCATCAAATTTTGCAAGATGAGTTTTCACAGGCAGAGGCGTATCAGCTACCAAAAAGTAATGAGGCTTGGGTATTTGAAAAAGCCTTGGTATATTTGCTCAACAAGCGTAAGGCGCAAATTGCCCAAATCAACACCCTTCGCCAAGAAAAAAATGCCCTTGAAGACAGCCAATTTAAGCAGCTTGAGCATAGCTCAAAATTTGAAAATATTTTGATTCATGAGTTCAAATCCTCGGTGAGTCGTATCGAATCGGGTTTACAGTTATTACACAATCAATATATCAGCGCTGAGCAAAAAGATGCCGTTGAAATTATTAGTTTGGGTAAAGATGATTTGAATGCTAAGCTGGATCAAATCATCCAAATTAACCGTATCGATAAAGGTCAAATAGGGGTCAGCGCCTACCAATTTAGTCCAACGGCGTTAATCACCCAAATTGTCAATGACTACCAGCCTTTGGCTGCCGAGAAAAATATTGCCTTAACAGCAAAGCCCTATCACGCCGATTATGTCCTAGAAGGCGATGTTCAAAAAATCACTTTAATTATTAGCTCATTGGTAGAAAATGCGATTAAATTTACCGATAAAGGCAGCATAACAATCACCTCGCAGTTGCAACATTTACAAACGCAAGTACGGTGGATGTTGCAGATTGAAGACACCGGCATAGGCATTGCGAAGGAACATTTAGAGCAGATTTTCGAACCTTTTTTCCAAATTAATCCTGAAGTGAAACATACCTCCTCAAATAATTCTGCAGGATTATTTTTGGTAAAAAAACTATTAGAGTTGATGAAAGGCGGCATCACAGTTACCAGCGAACCTGATGTGGGTACCAATTTTCAGGTATCGTTACTGTTAAAAGATTGGAAACACAACTATGAACGCAATTTATTGATAAATAAACATATTGTCGTTTGGTATCACTATGAAGATTTATTCGAAAAGGCCAAACGTATGGAAAATGCCGGTGCTAAAGTTGAGACCTTTACCAATACCGAACTTCTTGAAGAGTATTTATCATTTCATACGGTGGATGCGCTGTTTATCTCGCGAAATATTGATTATCAAGCGATATTAGACTTCGTCAGCAAATTTCGTGAGCTTGAACAGGACGGCAGGGTCACTATTGTTTGTGTTTATGATAACAAAGCGTTAAATCCGTATACTATCGAACTGCTAAAAATAGCTGGGGTGGATTATTTTGTGAAAAAAGAAGTAATAGACGATACACCCGATCAATATATTAGAGAGCTGTCCCATATTTTGAGTTAAAATTTGAGTTAAAAAAAACCCTTCATTTCATGTGAAGGGTTTTTTTCTTTGTGATTTTTCTTTGTAATTTAGAATAAACCTTTAAAGAACACCACGATGTGTTGCCACATACGTTTAAAAATTCCTGCTTCTTGAACTTGGCTCTCAGCGACCAATGGGACAGACGCCACAGGTTTACCATTAAGCATAGCAACCAGTTTACCCACTTCTTGACCTTGCGCTAACGGCGCTTTGATATCGGCTGGCAAATTGACCACGGTGCTGATTTTTTCTTGATCCAGTTTTGGCACTAGTACTTGTAAATTGCCTTTGCTGACGACGTTGACTTTATCGACAGCACCGAAGTTTACTGGCACGCTACCGTAGTTTTTTTGTGCTGGGGCGGCAATTTTAGTGGCAAAATTACTAAATCCCCAGTTGAGTAAGTTGCGCGATTGGTCTGCGCGCTCTTGAGCACTTTTAGTACCCATAATCACTGAAATTAGGCGCATATCACCGCGTTTACTCGATGCTACTAGACAGTAACCTGCTTCGTCGGTATGCCCTGTTTTTAGACCGTCTACCGTTGGATCGGTGAACAACAGCGCATTGCGGTTACCTTGGGTGATGCCGTTATAAGTAAATTGTTTTTGGCTATAGATGGGATAATACTTTTTGCTGTTTTTAATAATGGCTTGGGCGAGTTTCGCCAAATCTTCGGCAGACGCTTGATGGCCTTCTTGGGGCATACCGGTTGCATTCATAAAATGGGTATGGGTCATGCCGATTTTTTTGGCTTCTTCATTCATCAAATCGGCAAACGTGGTTTCGCTACCGCCAATGTGCTGTGCCATCGCTTTTGACGCATCATTACCCGATTGGATAATAATACCTTTTAACATATCAATCACAGGGGCGGTTGTATTGACAGGGACATACATACAAGACTCTTCACTTGAGCCTTTACACCAAGCTTCAGGGGTCATGAGAATGGGTTCGTTTTCTTTTAATGCGCCTGATAGCAGCCGCTGCTCAATGATGTAACTGGTCATCATTTTGGTCAATGACGCGGGTGGGAATGGCTGAGCGGCATTTTTTTGAGCCAATACCGTACCCGTATCATAATCAATTAGGATAAAAGCAGAATTGTCTAGTTCAGGCTGTTGTATGGCGGCATTTGCCTGTACAGTTGTGGCAAAAAAACTGGCGGCGACAAAGGTGCCGACCATCAGACGTTGGGTATATTGCGGTATTACGATTGCTTTCATCTCACTCACTCTTGGCTCAAATCAAATGCGACCTGTTTGCTTGGACGCTTGGTAAAACAAATTGCCTATATTAGCAAAAAAAATCGTAATTCAACACTGTATTCGGTCTAAAAATCAACGATTTATCATACATAAAACCCCCTAAACCAGTTAGGGGGTGGATAGCGTAGGTTGACTTAAATTATTATTTACTGTTGGCAAGGTCTTTGCACAGTTCAAGATTCTCCGCTTTTGGATAACTGAGTGTCCATTGACGGGTTTCATTCAAAATTTGCTTGTAATCTTGCTGAGAAGATAAGTACTGCACCGCTAAACGAGGATCGCTGATGGTCGGCATTAATTTTTTTAGCTCAACATTATAAGCGGTGTTAAACCCTGTTTGTTGCGATTTATTCAGCATGGGTGGGCAGATTTCTGACAATACTTGTAATACCGCCACTTCTTCTTTGGTGGTCGATAATTCTGACATATCGATTGCGATGGTATCGCCATTTTTATCTTCGGCGATACCACTCACGGTGACGCCCATTAACAGCATGCCTATCATAGCTTGACTGATTTTGCCCAGTTTAATCATACGGTGTCCTAACGTTATCTAATTAAATACAGCCCATATCATACTAAATAATCAAAAAAAATATAGCGAATAATCACGCTATATAGTCAGTATTTTGTGAACAAGTAAAAATTTTTGAAACAGTGTAGCAATATACGGCTAGGTAAAAACTTTCATATCATCTATGCCATAGCTTAGTTTAATAGTTCAATCGTTTGAATTTGCAAAATACTATCCGCTATCTGGATAAAATGAACATCGACATTTTGATAACGCATGACAAATGGGGTGTTAAGCTCTTGTTGTCGATATGCAGGTCTGGGGTCTTGGGCAATGAGTTGCTCGATGTTTTGCCAATCTGTTTGCTTGAGCTGACTTGTTATTGCAATATTGGATAAATCGTGCAATAAATCTGGATGCCAATGCACCGACTTGAGGGTGGGTTTTTGGCTGGCATACCCAGCAATCGCATCATCGATACTATCGCTATAAGCCAAATATGGTTTGATATCGATGACTGGCGTGCCATCTATCATATCACCGCCGATGATATGCAGCCTCAAGCCCTCTTCATTTTTTTCGAGATGCGAAAATTTGACCACTGACAATCCAATATTTGCCGGTCGATACATACTTCGACTGGCAAAAACCCCTATCTTTTGGTTGCCGCCAAGTCTAGGTGGACGGACTGTTGGCTGAAAATTTGACTGAATGGGATTGACTCGATTTTGATGAAATTGCCATATAATCCAAAGATGACTAAATTGCGCAATCCCTTCAAAAGCACTGAGCACATTGTAAGGCGGCAACATGCTGATAGTAGCGTTGATATCGACAAGATTGGGCTGGCGAGGTGTGCCAAACTTTTGCTTAAGTGGGGAGTTGACAATGCCGATAATCGGCAGGGTAATTTGTTGTGGTAGCATAATGGGTCGTTAAAATATGATATTTTAAACTATGATTATGCCATTTTTTTACGCCCAAATTCGACTAAATCATCAAAAATTTGCTATCATATCGCCCCAGAATGTCAATATTAACCCGCGATTTTTATTCTTTATCCAGTTTTATTTTTATTTATGACCAATACAAGGTTGGGTGCTATGTCAAAATTTTATGAAGAAACCGTTACCTATGTGCATCATTGGAATGACACATTATTTACCCTAAAAACTACCCGTAATGCAGGTTTACGTTTTAGAAATGGTGAATTTGCCATGATTGGTCTGGAAGTCAATGGAAAACCTTTGATGCGTGCCTACTCAATTGCCAGCACCAACTATGATGAAGAGCTCGAATTTTATTCTATCAAAGTACAAGATGGTCCTTTGACGTCTATTTTACAGCATATCAAAGTGGGTGATAAATTATTGGTGAGCAAAAAACCCACTGGCACCCTGGTGCTTGATGACCTAAACCCTGGCAAACATTTGTATATGCTAGCAACCGGTACAGGCTTGGCACCATTTTTGTCACTTGCCCGTGACCCAGAAGTGTATGAACGTTTTGAGAAAGTTATCGTCGTGCATGGCGTACGTTATGTAAGTGAACTAGGCTACCGTGAGATGTTTGAAAAAGACTTGTTTGAAGATGAGTTACTGGGTGAATATGTTAAAGATAAACTCATCTATTACCCCACGGTCACGCGTGAGCCGTTTCGCAATGAAGGGCGTATGACCGATTTAATGAAATCAGGCAAATTATTCCAAGATATTGGATTACCACCCATCAATCCAAGTGATGACCGCGCAATGATTTGTGGTAGCCCCTCTATGAATAAAGATGTGGCGGCACTACTCGATGAATTTGGTCTTAAACCATCGCCTCGTATGGGTGGTACGGGTGATTATGTGGTTGAACGTGCCTTTGTTGAACAGTAAAAGTTGAGCAATAAAATTTGAATAATAAAATCATAAAAAGAGCCATAAGGCTCTTTTTTTATGACTCAAAATTAGTAGCTATACTCTAACATCAAATTACCACCCGCATCTTTATCATCGCTGATGCTATCTTTTTTACCCCAAACACCCAGTTTTACCGAGGTTTTGTCATTGTATTTATGTTTCCAATCGGCCTCTACAATATCCAAATCCTGCTTAGTTGGGAAGGCTGAATTAATCACTTGATTAGACTGATTCACTTTGGCATTAGCGTATTTTAACCTAAGCTGGTTATTAGCATCAATATGACCTGATAGCCCCACACTAATGATTTCACCATCCCCACCAATCGGATGACCTAGCGGCAAGCCTTTTTGATAATAACCATCTGTATATATTGAGTGACGATAAATAATATTAGTTTTGTCTAAATCAACATAAGTATTTGCCCATTCTGCATGCCAGAGCCAAGGCTGTTGAAACAGTGGAATGGCACCTTTTAACCCTGCCAAATAAGCGTGTTTACTAGGCAAACCACCTGCTTCATCTTCGCCAATAAATTCGCCATAGACACTCACCGGCAGATTCACCAAGGGTTTTAAATTCAGCTGTGCATCGATGCCTGCGATTTGGTTTGAAGGATCTTCCGCTTCGCCGCCATTATCATATTTACCAATTAAAGCCTGACCTAAAGACTTTAGGCTTTCAGACTTATTATCGCCACCCCACATCAAGGAACGCGATGCGCCGATTTGAAAGGCTTCATGCGGTTGAAAAATCGCTCGCATGCCAATCAATTTAGTGTGAGGCTCTGCCTTATAGTCTTGTAATTGGCCGGCAGTAATTTGGTAATTAAAATTACCCAGTTTTGATAATACAGGAAAATTGATAGGGCTATTATCAGCGCGCTGCATTAAAAAGCCCGTGACAGGTCTAGCCGCATCACTGCGAATTAAGCTCCCATCAACGCCGTTGCCCCACCATACCGGAATACTACCAAAGGCAAGGCGATGATTGCCTAATTTGGTACCGATATAGCTGCCATCAAGATTCGATGACTTGCTAGGCTCATCATCATCGACATTTAAGGTGCCTTGAATTTTATAATCAATGTTATCACCCGCATGGCTATGAGAAATACTAACACCCAAAGGCGTCACTGTATTGCCTTCTGTATTAAATCCGCTAAACACAGCGCGCTCGTCACCATTGACGTTGCTCACTATTTGTAGCTTGGATACATCGTTGGCTTCAAGCTTTTGTTTAACTTGATTCAATAATAGTTTATCATTGTCTGATTTGGGCTGCGCTTGACTCAATGCTGTCTGTATGGCTTCTGAACTAATCGGCCATGTTGATATATCAATATTTAGAACGCCATTGATTTTTAAAATCTCAAGTGTTTGGCGTAGCTCACTATCAATTTGAACTAATTGACCTGCATGACTTAATTGTGAGAGTCCAAGTAGTACACCCAATGAGAGATATTTAACCGTTTTATTTGTCATACGAGGCTCACAATTTATGTGTTGGCATTAAATAGAGTGGTTAGCACATCAACAGTGGTATTAGCAATCGTTTGCATTTCATTTGTTGTCAATGTCGGGTGGATTAAAAACATCAAGCTGGTTTCCCCTAATTCTTTAGCAACTGTCAATCGCGCGTTGGGACGCGATGGATGATTGTCAAATGCTTTTTCTAAATAAATTTCTGAACAAGAGCCAGAGAAACAAGGAATTTTTTTCTCATTAAGCGCATTTAAAATACTATCTCGATTGATATTCTCTGGCAAGTTTTCAGGTCTGACATACACATAGTATTTATAATACGCATGGACAGAATCGCCACCCATGACTTGGTGAAATTCTATATCTGGTATGCGTAAAAATTGTTGCTCACCTGCAAACTGTGTTAGAGCATCACGCAAAATTTTGGCGTTTTGTGTACGAATCTTGGTCCATTCTGCCATTTTTTTAAGCTGAATACGACCAATCACCGCTTGCATTTCCATCATGCGCCAATTGGTGCCAAAGCTATCATGTAACCAGCGAAAACCCGGTGGATGTTGTTTATGATAAATGCTATCGTAGTTTTTACCGTGGTCTTTATACTCCCACATTTTTTGCCATAAGGCTTTGTCATTGGTTGTAACCATACCACCTTCGCCGCCTGTGGTCATGATTTTATCTTGACAAAAACTCCAAGCACCAACGTGACCAATACTGCCCACTGGTTTACCTTTGTACTTGGCGCCATGCGCTTGGGCACAGTCTTCGATAACCCATAGGTTATGCTGCTTGGCAAGTGCCATAATCTCATCCATATCGCAAGGCCAACCAGCTAGATGCACGCAAATGATGGCTTTGGTTTTATCCGTGATTTTTGGTGCAATTGTGGTCGCAGAAATATTACCCGTATTGTTATCTACATCTGCAAACACCGGTATTGCGCCAGCATTGACGACCGTTGAGACACTGGCGATAAAACTACGTGGCGTGACAATCACTTCATCACCCTCGCCAATACCCATGGCTTGTAACGCAACATCGAGTGCTAATGTACCATTTGCCAGCGCCACTGCGTAATCTGTCCCTGCCCATGCGGCAAATTCTTTTTCAAACTCACGGCATTCCTGTCCAGTCCAGTAGTTGACTTTATTCGACAATAAAACCCGGGAAACCGCATCCGCTTCTTGCTGGGTAAAATTTGGCCATGGTTCAAATGCAGTATTTAGCATATTAATTCCCAATAAGTTTTAATACTATTCAGTACCACTCTACTTACAAATTTATAGCTACTAGAGAAAATAAGTTTCAAATAATCATTACCTTATGCTATAAATTCTTCAGTAATTAAATAATATTTAAAAAAATCTAATTATAAATTTTAAAAAATATAATAAGATTAATATATAACTAGACTTTCTAAATATAGACGATTTTACTACAAGGTATAAAAGCAATCGTATTAATTTTATACCTTAGACAATATAAACTTAAAGTTCTGAAAGTCTTTTAATAACAACATCATCATACATCATCATTAAAATATCATCTTCATAATTACCGATAGAAGATAAATTCTGCTCACCATTAATATTGTTTAATATAAATTTATAAAAATTCACACCTGCTCCAAAGGCATGTAAATAGGCACCGCCAAATCTTGGATTTATTTCAGATAAATAGTATTTTCCATTCTTATAAAAGAAATCCATATCTAGAGGACCATAAAATTTGAAATTTGAAAGAATATCCTTTACTAATTCAAATAATTTATAATCTTTAAATGAAATAGTTTTACTAGCACCTCCAATTTTAGTTTCTAATTTTCTTTTCGAAAAAACTGAAACCACATCACTAGAAATACAATCTATATAAACATCTGCATCTATATCATCACCCAACATTAATTCTTGAATGATATAATTATGCTTAAAATTTTTTTTAAACCTATCCTCTAAATCAGTTAAATTTTCAATTCTTTCAGCGCCCACACTTGCACTTCCAGCTCTAGGTTTAATAAAAACAGGAAAGTTAATTTCACCTTTTTGCAAAGCCTGTTGAAATGATTCAATATCGCCGTAAGTTAATATTGTATCAATATTTTTTTCAGTCAAATATTGATACATAAGAAACTTATCAAAGCACAATTTTGCTGTTGATTCATCAGGGCATAAAGGCAAAACCCCTTGAGATAAGAATAAGTTTCTATTCTTTGAAAGTAATTCGATTTCAGGGTCAATTAATGTTGTTATTGCTTTAATATCATGCTGTTTACAAAGATCCAAAAGAAAATCAATATAATTTGGATCATCAATCCGTGGAGCTAAAAATTTTTGATCAGCAAAATTTAATGCTGGTGCATATGGAGAATTATCTGTAGCTAAAATTTTCACATTCGGATGTGACTCTTTCAAATTTTTTAAAAGCTTAGCACGTCTACCTACACTACAAAAAAGAATGTTCATTTAGTTTCTTCCTCAATATAATCTTCTTTACGTCCCCAAAGTAAAGAAAAGGGTTCAGACTCCATTTCTTTTTTGAAATCGATTAAAGAATCTACATAAGAATATGCTTGAATATAACCTAATTCAGATTCAGTTTTACTTATATCCAATTTAGCCAATAAAGGATCTGGGTTTTGTGGTTTATAAACTTTTTTTGATGGACAATCTTTTGGAGAAAAGACTTTGATGATGCCATCAATTTGTTCCTCTAAAGAAACAGCTTTACCACCTACATTATACATCCCACCAGGCCCATTGCTTTCCAGACATTTTTGAATAATTTGTGTAAAATCTTTCACATAAACCATTTCTTTAGAACGACTAGCATCACCCCAAACTTCAATATCTTGAGAATTCATTGCTCGATTTATCAGCATTCGATAAGGCATCATTTGCTTTTTATAATTCGAAAAATGATATGGATTTGGATGATAATGATAAATCGTAAAAAATCTCAAATGAAATCTTAAGAAATCATATGTAGCAGCATAATGGTCAATTAAATCAACAGCAGCATTCTTCGCAATTGTATAAACCGAATGGTCACCAGTTAAAGGAAATGTTTTAGGTGTATCCGCAAAAATTATTTCAGAGGTATTATGTTTTTGATACTGATCAAATGGAGTTTGTGGAAATACAAATTTCTTTCCATTTGCTCCGACCATATAATCTAGAACATTTAGTGTGCCCTCAATAATAGTTGAAACTAATTTGCTAGGACTATATGTATATCTTGAAGGAAGCTCACCTGCTAAATGTACTACTGCATAAATATCATCCGGTAAAATTTTAAAATCTTCCTTATTTGTAATATTTACAGAGTAATACTTCATACCTTTTGACTCAAAGAAACCATTATCTGACTCCCTAAAACCAACAGCATGAACATCATATCCTAAATCGTTTAGATGTACCGAAGTATAAGCACCTAAATTACCAGTTGCTCCAAACACGATTACTTTTTTTTTCACTTAAAAATACCTCTATAAATTTTTTGTATCATAAATATTAAAGAAATCTTTAGCTATCCAATTTTTCCGTATTAAACTATATTGACCATCTTTTAAAAGATAAACGCTAGGGAAAAATCGAATAAATAGAGGAGAAAGAGTCATAGTATATGCCCCGACTGACCTAAAAATTATTTTATCACCAACTGAGAGTAATTGTTTATTATCTATTTTAAATAGTTTGTCATATTCTAAACAAGTTCCACCTGCTACTATTTGTGTATTTACAAATGCTGAAACAGCATTATTCGATAATAACAAAGAATAAGAATAATTATTTTTTTTATAAAATGGATCAATATCATTACGTGATCCATCTATTGTAACCATATGAAAATCACGTATTTTTTTTACATCAATCACACTAGTTATAAAATCTAAACAAGATGCAACAATTGCATTACCTGGCTCAACAATCACAGTAGTTTTATTTAAATCAAAATAGAGTTCTAATTTTTTTGCTATTGATGAAAAATACTCATTGAAAGTTGGCTTATTTTCCATGATTCCATAGTATCCTCCGCCAATATCAATATAATCTAAATCTAAATCATATTCTTTAGCAATCCGACCTACATATTCACATATTTTATTAAAAGCAGAAATAGAGCGCGTAAGCGTCGTTCTATGAGCATGCAAACCATTTAGCTTAATATGTTTATACTTATTAATTTTATTGATTGCTTCTTTAAAATCACCACTCTCAACAGAAAAACCAAAACGACTATAATCTTCATCCAATTTAGAGTCGTCAGGAGATATAATAGCTAAATCAACATTAATACGTATACCTATATTAAATATTTTTTCTTCAGGCAACTCGTTCAACCACTCAATTTCAGTCTTAGTTTCAATATTAACTATTGCACCATTAATAATAGCCTCTAAAAAAGTTTCTTTAGATTTTAGAGGCCCATTATATACAATCTTATCAATATTAAATCCAATTAATCTAGCTAATTCATATTCATCTTTAGAAACAACTTCAGCATAACCATTTGCTGCCATTACCTTATTTAAAATATAAGGTAATGAGTTTGTTTTTAAAGAATAGCTTAGTACGCTTTTCTTAAAATTAAGAAACAATGAATCCTTAATACTATTAATACTTTTTTCTAAAATTTCATTATCTAAAATATATGCTGGTGTAGTTAAATTTTTCATATTAATCCATAAAGTCTTCTGGTGTTACTGCTAATTCAATATGTGCGATATCCTTCCGCAATAAAACCTGTTTTGCCGTTTTTAACATAATTGAAATATCTGTCTTGAAAGAAATGTTCTCTACATACCAAATATCCATTTCAAATTTTTCTTTCCAAGTTACTTGATTTCGACCATTTATCTGTGCCCAACCTGTAATACCTGGTTTAACATTGTGCCTTCTATTTTGTCTTTCCGTATACAGAGGAAGATATTGTTCTAATAGCGGTCTGGGACCAACAATTGACATATCACCTTTAATAATATTTAAAAGTTGAGGCATTTCATCCAAAGAAGTTTTTCTTAAAAAATTTCCAAAAGGAGTGATTCGCTCTCCCATTGGGAGTAGATTACCAAATGCATCTTTTCTATCAGTCATTGTTTTGAATTTAATTATCTTAAAAATTTTTCTATTTTTGCCCGGGCGTTTTTGTAAAAAAAAAGGAGAGCCTTTATTTATAAGCATAAGGATAAATAGAATGATTAAAAAAAAAGGACTTAAAATTATTAATCCTATAATAGCAATAAAAAAATCAATAATGTTTTTAAATAAATTTACATACATAAAAATTTCCAAGTTTGAAATAAGCTCATTAACACGAATAGAGATATTATATTTAAAAATACAAATCAATTGGGATATTTTTTAAATCAGCGAAAACACCTTCTATAAAACCAATTATAAGCCTAAAATATTCACTAAACGTTGATTCACTTTTTCTGCATCAAATTTTTCTTGGGCTATTTTATAGCTTTCTTCCCCCATTACTTGAATTTGCTCTGGATTTTCGATGAAATAAATCATTTTCTCGGCTAAGGCCTGCGGATTCCACTTGGGTACAATAAAGCCATTTTTGCCATCTATCACAGTTTCACGACAACCGGGCACATCTGTGGTGATTACCGCTCGCCCCACTGCCATCGCCTCTTGGGTACTGCGTGGCACTCCCTCGCGATATGATGGCAATACAAACACATTACTATCAGCAATCCAATCCACGACATTCGCCACTTGCCCTGGATAATCAATCACTCCAGTCGCTACCAGCTCCTGCACTTGGTTAGCGTGTAACGCCCCTGGATTATCGGCATCTGTCCTACCAAGTACAGTAAATTTGGCGTTTGGATATCGCTGCTTGACGATTTTTGCCGCTTCAATAAAATCAAAAATCCCTTTTTCTTTGAGCAAACGACCGATAAATAAAAAGTTGGTTTTATCATTTTTTGGGTTAACAGGCTGATAAGGATAGTCGTCTAATTTTAGCCCAATCCCACCTAATACTTCATAATCTCGAACGGGAATACTGTGCGTGTATAACAAATCCTTCACATCGTCAGGATTAAGGAAAATAATTTTATTGGCTAACGGTAAAGCCAGTTTAAATAGAGCGACTTGCACTCGCTGTACGATTTTGGCTTTTTTTGAGTAGCCTTCTGGCTGCTCGGTAAAGGCGAAGCCTAAGCCTTCTATCATAGCGACTTTTTTAGGTACTTTGGCAAGTTTAGCAGCGAGTGTGCCATAGATGACAGGTTTGATAAAATAGCTAAAGACGATATCGGGCTGAATTTTTTTGATTTTTTTATAAAGACTTATCGTGTTAGATAAATCCTCATAAGGATTAAGACCGCCTCGGCTGAGTTTATAATGGGTAGGAATTGCCCCTAATTGGACAATTTTGGCAAGCTCCGTTTCGTCACTGTCAGAGGTAAAGGCATAGACGGTATAGCCTTTATCAATGAAAGATAAAATAAGGTCTTTTCTAAAGGTATAAAGACTGGAAGCGACTGTGCCAATAATAATTATCTTTTTCATAGATTTTCTGTATTTAATTTAAGTATTCTTCTATAAAGTTTAATATTTTCTTCAACCATTTTTAAAATATGGAAGTCACCAGCTCGCTGTGCACATTTTTTTGCAATATCATCATAGAAATTATTGTCTTGTAGTTGTAAGATTTTTGATACCAATTCTTTAGCATTACCTTGTTCAAACAATAGCCCATAATCTTTAACGATATCTCTGAGCCCTGCCACATCACTAGCTATCACAGGTTTACCTGCCGCCATACCTTCGACAGCTGCCAAACCAAATCCTTCCCAATGAGAAGATTGTACAACGATATCCGCCGTTTTTAATAACGCTGGCACATCCATTCTAACACCAAGGAATTTTACCCTGTGTTGTAAATTCAGTTGATTGACTAATGCTTGACAATCAGCTTTTAGCTCACCATCACCTACTAACAACAGTTTATAATTATCTGGCAAATCACTTAATGCACGAATCACTGTTTGCTGGTCTTTCTGCTTTTGAAATCTCGACACCTGAATGATTAGCGTATCCGTGTCCTCAAAAAACATGGATTTTTGATAGCTCGTGGCAGTTGCGAATTTTTCTATATCGATGCCATTATAGATGACTTCGACCTTTTGATTTGGTAAATGTAGCTTATCAATTAATACTTGCTTGACTTGTGGCGTAATAGCAGTCACTTTATCATAATATCTATAAATAAATTTATCGACCTGTAAAAAGGCAAGATTATTTAGCCGCCTATTTTCTGTATTATGCTCTGTAAATATCATCTTCTGCTGGTTATTTCCCAATAACTTAGCCAATGCTGTCCAGTATAAGACTGGAAACAAATGACAATGGATAATATCGTAATCTGACTTAAGATACTTTCTAATCTGCCATAACTGAGCAGGTGAATAGTAACTGTTAATATGCGTATAAAAAATCCGACCTGTAAATTTAGCTTTTAGTGATTGTAAGAAGGGCGTATCATCAGAATTTAACAACAGTAAATCTGTCTCTACACCATATTCTTTGTAGATCGGCAGTGAATCAACCAGTAGCTTTTCACCACCGCCTGTATGTAAAGAATTAATAATATGTAGAACTTTCATTTTTTTAAATCATCCAACTGTTTTTTCCTATAGTGTGATAAACCAACTAATACAGGTAAATATAAGGACGCTGTTAAAATTTTATCATCTGAATAATTAATTAAATCACCAAAACTTTTTTTCCCTAATATTGAATAATGGATATACTTTACTGTATTAAACAACCTGTACTTTAATGACAAATCTTCTGACTGCAGCCTCTTTTTCTCATATATATAACTATTAATATTATTCATTGCCATTTTAAAAACATTATTTGTCATTCCATCTTCTAAATAATCACCAAAATATAAAATTTCATTAATTAGTTTGTACACCCCTTCAGAGTTAGCATTAATATAAGGGATATTATCAGGCATAAACTTTTCACCATGAAGTGGGAGTTCATAACTATCTTTATATATTTCTGTTCTTATGATAAATAATTTATCTGAATTAATTGGATACTTACCAAAATATAATTGAATATAGTCAGATTCACACTTTGAGAATTTTTGTCCAACTATTTTACCATTAGTAAATCCTTTCAGGCCTAGTATTCCTATATATTTGTTATCTAAATTATTAATATTATTCAACATAATTTCAATTGCATTATCTGCAAGGTAATCATCTGAATCTAATATGAATGTAAACTTACCTCTAGGGTTATTATCAAGACCCCATTTAACAGCACTAGTTTTTCCACCGTTATCTTTTTTATAATATCTAAAATTAATTTTTTTTTCTTCTAACCATTTATTTGCAAGTTGTTCCGTATTATCATTTGAGCCATCATCTATTAATATCCATTCAACTTCATTAATCTTCTTGTTTCTAAGAATACTATTATAAATTTGTGGTAAACAGTATGCTCTATTATAAGTAGCGGTGATAATGGAAATTTCCATATAAACTCCAAAAATTTTTAGTTTAAGAAAATATGATAATCCGATGGAACCTTGCTTATTCGAAAATTTAATAAGACTTTTACAATTTATTAATAAATTACGGCTAATCTTAATACAACTCTTATGAGTCAAATTTATCCTGTAAAAGAGTTTTAGCTATTAATTTATTCTTATCGCCTGCCCAAGTTAAGTTGGAATCTAATACTAACTTAACTCTCTGTCTTTTCTTTTCTGCATCACAATATGTAAAATAATCTAGAAAACTTCTTTTAGCACTGTCAGACAACATAGCTCCAAAGTTTTCATAAAAATCTCTCTTCATAGCTAGATGTTTTTTAGAAATGACATAACCTACATTATTAAATAAGCCACCTAACCTTTTTTTCTCAAAACTTTTTTCACCTGTTACAGCTTGTTTATGCTGACGATATAACATTAATTTTTTTGAATGGAATTTTACTCTTCCAAAGGAATGAGCAATTAAACTCACTAAGTCATCATGCAAATGGATATAACCTTCATAAGATTTTGCCATATCAATTAAACATTTATTTATAATTATTGAACAGCCTTGATAGCCTGCATTCAGCATTATAAAGTCATCAAGAGAGTTAGCATTGGCAGTCGATATACTTACATTATGTATATTGCCTTGCGAGTCCCAAGGATAAGCATCACAATACACTAATGATGGCTTATCTTTATTTTCAAACTTAAGCATTTCTTCATAAAGTTCTTGAACTTTAGTTTCTAACCATATGTCATCTTGGTCACAAAATATGGCGTAATCTGCTCTAGAGTAATTTTTAAGGATGTATAAAAAGTTATCTCCCGCTCCTCCACACTTAATTCCATCTTCTATTAAAGTAATTCGGCTATCTAATTTTTGGAGATTTTTAATAATTTCTAAGGTTCTATCATTAGAGCCATCATCATGTATCAGCAAATTCCAGTCTTCATAGGTTTGACATAGTAAGGAATGTATCTGAGCTTTAATATATTTTTCACCATTATAGGTTGCTAAAAGTATGTCTATCATTTTTTTATCTTCAGAAAGTAAGGTATTAAGCTGATTATTAACATTTGGAGTATAGTAGAAAAATTAGAAAGTATATATTCACTAAAAAATTGTAGTAATAAAAATGGAAAAATTATGGAAAAAACAATAATTAATATATCATTACGATTTTTGTAACCCTTATAAACTAACATATGAAATGCCCCATAAATCAACCCAAATATACATATTCCCCAATATCCAAAATCTTTGAAAAAAGGATAAAGAATAGTATATACATTAGTTGGTACTGGAACATTAACATACTCTAAAATTGTTTTTTTAGTTTCATAATTATACCCTAATGCATTTGCAACAGCATAAAAAAACCTAAAGGTATTTTCACCAAAATGCTGTTGAATCGGTGTGTATTTTATTGTTTCAAAAGCAGGCATACTAGAGAATAAATAAATAGCAAACGTATTTGCAAAATTTTCACCTTCACTTTCATGGACATTTCTTAAGACAGTTACAAGAAAAATAAAAGCAAAAAAAACTAACATAAAATAAATGTAATGTTTACTCTTTAGTTTTCCTTTTATATACAATATTGCAAATATTGAAATAGCTAGAGTAGCTAAACTAGTTCTAGCCAAAGTAATTAAGCCTAATAAAAGCGCAAATAACAATACTATGTAATATTTCTTTTTAGATACTTTTTCGTAATACAAGGTATAAAGTAAACATACAACATTGGTAAAATTAAATACATATGCTAATTTACCCAATGTAAACGTATCATCTTCATCCAAACCCGTATTAATCATTCTCAAACGAAGAAAAAAATATTCTGGTCCAACCTTTAAAGCTTCCAATATCAAAGAGATTATCGCTAAAGGAGCAAAAATTAAAACAAGATAATAATATAAATTAAAAATCTTTTTATTATATATAGTCTTACCTTTTGGAATTTCTACATTAATTAGAAAAATTCCACCAAGATAAAAAAAGAGCACCCAAATCAAAATCCCATAAATGAACTGTCCGTTTAGAGAGTTTAATTCATGTGGTAATATTCCAAATAATACTAATAGCAAACCCCAGATAAAAGGCACTATAAATAAAGGATTAAGCAATTTTTTGTCAATTCCATAGCCAAGAATAGACATCAGTAAAAATACGCTGCCTAACAGTATTTCCATCATTAACATTAACCATTTATCTGTTAAAAAAATACAAATTGCATTAAATAATTCTCAAATCTTTTTTATGACACTCTTACTAATTGACATTAAAAATAACAAAAAAATTACCATTTCGACTGTCATCATACTAATTACCGCTCCGTTTAAATTATAAAAATATATTGAATAAACAGTGAATGGCAGACTTAAAATTCCTACACCTATATATATTTTAGAAAAAATATTTTTTTCTTTTTCACCACCGAGCGCCAATAGTCCTAATTGCCCCATTACTCCCCCTAAAGATATTGGAAAGATCATTAGCATAAAAATGATTAATAGATTACCGATATCATGGTACTCATTAAAGAGATAGCCAGTAATTTCTGTATTAAATACTAGGAAAATTATATAAATAGTTATCATTATAAGCAATGTAACTAATAAAGTACCGAAAAATAGC